>NZ_JBNQTI010000111.1:0-30187 GCF_050325825.1 Kitasatospora sp. LaBMicrA B282 | reverse complement strand
TCGCTGCGGCAGGGCGAGTGCAGCATGGCGCTGGCCGGCGGGGTGACGGTGATGTCCAGCCCAGGTTCGTTCATCGACTTCAGCCGCCAGAAGGGACTGGCAGCCGACGGGCGCTGCAAGGCGGCGCGGCAGGCGGCGCGGCAGGCGGCGCGGCCGGCGAGCGGTCCGCCGCCGGCTACCGCGCCTGCCTGGCCTCCCTGCCGCGGGTGTTCGCCGCGACGCCGTTGGTCCGCCGGGTGACCCTGTCCGGTGCGCTGGTCGGGGTCTCCTTCGGGGCGTTCTGGACCGCCCTGACCTTCCTGCTCGAAGCGCACTACCACTACGGCTCCGTGCAGGCCGGCCTGTTCGGCCTGGTCGCCGCCGCCAGTGCGCTCGCCTCCCCGTCCGCCGGGCGACTGGCCGACCGGCTCGGGCCGCGCGGCACCCTGGCCGCCATGATCGCCGTCGTGCTCGCCGGCTGGGCGCTGCTGCTGCCGGGCGGCAGCGGCCTGGGCTGGCTGGTCGCCGGGGTGGTGGTGCTGGACGTGGGCACCTGGAGCAACCAGGTCGCCTGCCAGCGCGCGCTGTTCACGCTGGCACCGGCCCTGCACAGCCGGCTGAACACCTGCTACTTCGCGCTCCGGTTCCTCGGCATCGCCACCGGCTCGCTGCTCGGCTCGCTGGCCTGGTCGCACGGCGGCTGGCCGGCGGTGGCCGCGGTCGGGGCGGGCGCCGCTGCCGGCGCGCTGCTGCTCCTCGTGCCGGGCCGCGAGCCGGCGGCCGCAGCCCGCTGACGCCGGGCTCAGGCGGGTGACGCCGGGCTCAGGCGGGTGACGCCGGGGCTCAGGCGGGTTCGCGCACCATCCAGACGTCCACCGGGTCCTCGGACTCCACGGTGAACCCGTGCCGCTCGTACAGCCGCCGGGCCGCACTGCCCTGGAGCACGTTCAGCCGGACCCGCACGCCGTCGCGGTCGCACTCCTGCAGCAGCCGGTCCAGCACGGCGCCGCCGATGCCGCCGCCCTGGGACTCCGCGGCCAGCAGGAAGTGCTCCAGCCAGCGGGCGTCCTCGGCCGGGCGCAGCGCCACGCAGCCGGCGAGCTCGCCGGCCACCTCGATCACCCAGGTGTGCGCCGGCACGAACCCGTCGCGCAGCCGTTGGCGGACCCGGTGCGCGTCGTACCGTCCCAGCCGCTCCAGGTCCGGCCGCATGACCGCGGCCCGCACCTCGACCAACGGCTCGACATCCGCCGGCGAGGCCGGTCGCAGTTCCCAATCCGCCATGATCACGATGCTACTGCTGGGCCGAACGGATGAGCGGACCGTCTCACCCGCCGGAAACACCGGGCGTGCCGGGCACGCCGGGTACTCCGGGCCCGAAGTACACCAGCACCCGCCCGGGGTTGCGCGGGTCCACCTCGTGCCGGTGGTACAGCTTGCGGATGTGCTTCTGGCCCAGGAAGGCCAGGACCCGGCCCATCAACTGACCCGAGCCCTTGCCGGGGATGATCTCGGCCACCGGATCGCCCGACCGGGCGGCGGCGAAGAGGAACTGGCGCATCGCCAGCTCGATGTCCCGGTTGTTCCGGAAGATCGGGTGCAGATCGAGGCTGCGCATCCGGCCTCACCCGCGCCGGTTCGGTTCGTCGGTGCTCACCGCCGCACCCTAACCCGGCCCCCGGCCCCGCCCCCAGCCCGCCG
Source organism: Kitasatospora sp. LaBMicrA B282 (assembly GCF_050325825.1). Lineage (NCBI taxonomy): Bacteria > Bacillati > Actinomycetota > Actinomycetes > Kitasatosporales > Streptomycetaceae > Kitasatospora > Kitasatospora sp. LaBMicrA B282. The sequence goes on along the minus strand of NZ_JBNQTI010000111.1, from coordinate 28,507 downwards.
GCCCCGGAGACGTCGGACCCGGACACGCCGCGGCGGGGCCGAGTGAGCCTCGACCCCGCCGGGTGCGCCGGGCACCGCTCAGCACTGCGGCCGGCGTCCGTGGTTCGCGCCGCGCCGGGCGCGGGCCTTCTTCTTGCGGCGTCGCTTCGATGACATGGCCACTCCTCTCGCAACGACTGCGCCGGCCCCCGTTCCACAGTTCCACATCACCGCCCACCCGGCGCGCCGTCGGGCCACAGCCGGCCGGACTACACGAGACGGGCCGAAGTACGGCCCTGGAGCGTCAGGAGCCCGAGCCTGGAGCGGTCGGGCTGCCGGCCGGGTTCGGACTGCGCTTCTCGACCGTGACCGCCCAAGCGCGCAGCAACAGGGCCCCGACCACGAACCCGGCCAGCACCAAGAGGTCGGAGGTGAAGTAGCTGGTGCCGCGGTCGGCGGGGATGAGGGCCGCGAACTGGATGGCGTAGGCCAGAACGAGGAAGAAGCAGAGCCGGATGACCTTCGCGGATCGACGCTCGAAGCGATAGATCAGCAGCACTCTGCGCGGGGACAGATGAGCTCGCTCGGGGATGGGCAGTTGCTTGGCCTCGGCGATGAGCGCCGAGGCCTCGTGCAACCAGACGAGACTCCTGGTCCTGGCCTCGGTCAGTTCATCGGGTGACGGACTCAGCTGCTCCATCCCCTTCCACCAGTCCGTTGCGAAGGCCACCCGACGCGATGCGTCCTCGAAGAGCAACCTTCGACGTTCGAGCCTGGAGCGTCGACCGAGCCAGTCCTGAATCACGAAGCCGAGCAGGCTGACGATGCTGGTGGTGACAGCCGCAACAACGGCGGTGCTCATCTGCGAAGCCACGTGTTCCTCCGGGGCCGCCCGCCCACGGTGAGGCTGGGAGCGGCCCGGGGCGAGAACCGTGCTGATACAGGTCTTCTCAGCAGTGTGCGGGCCTGTCCGGCCGTCCTCGTGATCCCGCGCGGTGTCGACGGCTCGATGAACTACGCCTACAGCTCCACCGAGCCGCCGAGCGGGATCCGGGCGTAGGCCGTCGCGGACTCCTCCGACAGCCAGCCGTCGAAGTTCTCCTGGCCGATCTCGCTGAGGTTGGCGTCGTGGATCGGGAAGGTGCGTGCCGGCCGCACGGTCCGGACGAGCTCGATCGCCTCGCGCAGCTTCAGCCAGGGCCCGGAGGCCGGGAGCAGCAGGGTCTCGACCGGCTCGGCGGGGACGAAGAGCGAGTCCCCGGGGTGGTAGACGCCCTCGACCAGGAACCCGAGGTTGGGGCAGCCGGGCAGGCCGTCGATGATCTCCGCGTGCTCACCACCGACCGCACGCACGGTGAACCCGGCGGCGGTGAAGGTCTCCCCCGGTGCGACGGCGATCGCCCCGCCGCCGAGCTCCGCGGCCAGCTCCGGAAGGGTGTGGACGGTCAGCCCCGGGTCGCGCTCGCGGGCGGCGCGCAGCTGGTCGAGGTCGAGGTGGTCGGCGTGCCCGTGAGTGGCGAGCACCGCGGTGGCACCAGCCAGGGCCGCCGGTTCGGTGAACTCGCCCGGGTCGATCACCAGCACCCGGTCCCCGTCCTCGATCCGCACACAGGCGTGGCCGTACTTCGTCAGACGCATTCGAACAACCTACCGGGCGCCACCCTCCCGAACCAGACCCGCCGTCACCCCGACGGTGCTGTGCAGCACCACCGGGGCGGGCACCTCGGCGCTCCCCGACGTGCGGCGCATCGGCCTGGGTCGGCCGGGCCGGCCCGCCTGCATGGTCCTGCTCGGCGGATAGGGTTCTGGTCGGGGCGAGGTGCACCGGCCGCGCCCACCGCACCGCCGAGAGGACCCAGGATGCCGACCCCGCCCGCCGCCGCCCCCACCGACCCCGCCGCCCCGTCGCTCGCGCGGTTCGGGCTGGGCACGGCTGCCGTCGGCCGGCCGGGGTACATCACGCTCGGGCGGGCCGTCGACCTTCCGGCCGAGCGCAGCGTCGCGGCGCTGCGCGAGCGGACGCACCAGTTGCTCGACGCCGCCCACGCCGCCGGGGTGCGGTACTTCGACACCGCGCGGTCGTACGGGCGGGCCGAGGAGTTCGTCGGCGAGTGGCTGGCGACGCGCCCCGAGGCGGCGGCCGACCTCACCGTCGGCAGCAAGTGGGGCTACACCTACACCGCCGACTGGCAGGCCTCCGGCGTGCCCGTGCACGAGGTGAAGGAGCACTCGGTCGCGGTGTTCGACCGTCAGATCAAGGAGACCCGGGCCCTGCTGGGCCGCCACCTGGACGTGTACCTGGTGCACTCGGTCACCCCGGACAGCCCGGCGCTGACCGACCCCGCGCTGCACGAGCGGCTGGCGGCGCTGGCCGCGGAGGGGGTGCGGGTCGGGCTGTCGACCAGCGGTCCGGCGCAGGCCGCGGCGATCCGCGCCGCACTGGCGGTGACGGTCGCCGGCCGGCCGCTGTTCGCCGCCGTGCAGGCGACCTGGAACCCGCTGGAGACCTCCGCCGGCCCGGCCCTGGCCGAGGCGCACGCGGCGGGGTGGCTGGTCGTGGTGAAGGAGGGCATGGCCAACGGCCGCCTCGCGGACCGCAACGCCACCGGCCCGGACACCACCGCCCTGCGCAACCTCGCCGGCCGTCTCGGCGCGTCCTGCGACGCCCTCGCGCTGGCCGCGGTCGCCGCTCAGCCCTGGGCCGACCTGGTCCTCTCCGGCGCGGCCACCCCGGCGCAGCTCGCCTCCAACCTGACCGCCGCCGGCCTCGCCCTCGCCCCCGCCGATCTGGCCGTCCTCGCCCCGCTGGCCGAGCCCGCCGAGGCCTACTGGCGCACCCGCGCGGCCCTGCCGTGGGCCTGAGGCCCGCCGCACAGTGACGGCCCGCCGCACGGTGACGGCACGCCCAGCGGTGACGGCCCGTCGGACAGCGTGACCGCCCAGCGGTCGCACCCACCGATCGGGCCGCCTCCCCGACGCCTCAGACCGTCAGGACGATCTTCCCCTGGGTACGCCCGGACTCCACCAGCCGGTGCGCCTCGGCGGCCTCGGCCAGCGGCAGGGTGTGCTCCACGAACGGACGCACCGCCCCCGCCTCCACCAGCGCCGCCAGGCCTTCCAGGCCCACGTGGTCGGGCTCGACGGTGATCCCCGCGAACCGCCGGCCGGCCGCGAGCGTCGCCTCCCTGAGGGCGGTGTCCGCCCGGCCCACCACGGTGACCAGCACGCCGCCGGGGCGCAGCACCTGGATCGAGCGCGGCCCGTAGTCCCCGCCGACCGTGTCGAGGACGACGTCGAGGTCGGTGGCGGCCTCGGTGAAGTCGACGGCGCGGTAGTCGATGACCTCGTCCGCGCCCAGGCCGCGGACGAACTCCGCCTTGGCCGCGCTCGCGGTGGCGATCACGTGGGCGCCGCGGGCCTTGGCGATCTGCACGGCCAGGTGGCCGACCCCGCCGCCGCCCCCGTGGACCAGCACCCGCGTGCCCACCTCGACCCCGCCGGCGTCGACCAGGCTCTGCCAGGCCGTCAGGCCGGCCAGCGGCAGCGCGGCGGCGTGCACGTGGTCCAGGTTCCGCGGCTTGCGGGCGAGTTGGCGCGAGGGGACGGCGACGTACTCGGCGTAGCCGCCGGCGGCGCGCGGGAAGAAGGGCATCCCGTACACCTCGTCGCCCACCTCGAAGCGGGTGACGCCGGGGACCACCTCCTCCACCACCCCGGAGATGTCCCAGCCCAGCACGAACGGCGGCTGCCCGATCAGCGGGAAGGCGCCGGCCCGGACCATGGCGTCGACGGGGTTGACCGCGGCGGCGTGCACGCGGACCAGGACCTCGGTGGGCAGCGGCTGCGGCTGCTCCAGGTCGGCCGGCACGAGGACCTCGGGGGCGCCGAAGGACTGCTGGGTGATCGCTCGCATGACGGTGTGCTCCTGAACTCGTGACACTCGTGACAGGGACGCGTGAACTGGTGACGGGGACGCGGACGGGACCGGCGCGCTCATCGGATCCCCCTTCCGCGTTGTGTAGCGCTCGCTACAGATGAGGACCGTAGCACATCCTGTATCGATCGCTATAGAATTCCGACATGGCCTCCTCCACGACCCCCGCCCCGCGCGGCCGCCCCCGCAGCTTCGACCGCGACGCCGCCCTGCAGCATGCCCTGACCGAGTTCTGGCGCCACGGTTACGAGGCCACCTCCATCGCGACCCTCACCCGTGCGATGGGCATCAACCCGCCCAGCCTGTACGCCGCGTTCGGCGACAAGCGGAAGCTGTTCAGCGAGGCCGTCCAGCACTACGTCCGGACCGTCGGCGGCTACGGCAGCCGCGCGCTCCAGCAACCCACCGCCCGCGCCGCCGTCGAACAGCTGCTGCGCACGGCCGCCGCCGGGTACACCGACCCCAGCCACCCGCCCGGCTGCCTGGTGGTCCGGGCCGCGACCAACTGCACCGACGCCTCGGCGGACGTCGAGGCCGAACTGCGCGCGATCCGCGAAGGCACCAAGCACGCCCTGGAGGAGAAGATCCGCGCCGACCTCACCGCCGGCCTGCTCCCTGCCACCGCCGATCCCCGGGCGCTGGCCGCCTTCTACGCCGCGGTGGTGCAGGGCATGTCGGTCCAGGCCTGCGACGGCGCCGACCACGCCGACCTCGACGCGATCGCCACCACCGCCCTGGCGGCCTGGCCGAGCTGACGCCGCCTCGGTCGGGCCGCGGGTCCGCGGGTTGCTGGAGCCGCGGGCCCACCGGCTGCTAGAATGATCGCGATGGCCTTCGGCGTTCGCGGTGCGAGCGTGCGGAGGCTTTTTTCATGCCTTCTTCCACCTCCTCCACGGTCATCGCCCCACCCGCACCCGCCACAGCCACCACCCCGTCCGCCACGCCCACCCCACTCACCCCCGTCGGCTACCGCTCCCTGCTGCGGAACCGGGAGTTCGCCGGGCTCTACGCCGGCTTCACGCTCGTCGACGCCGCCAACACGCTGTCGGGCTTCGCCCTCGGCACCCTGGTCGACCGGCAGACGCACTCCGCCTTCCTGACCGCCGTGAGCATGTACGGCGCGACCTTCGCCACGGTGTTCGGCGCGCTGACGCTGATGTCGGTCGCGGACGGGCGGCGCCCGCGCCGGACCCTGGTCGCGCTGCACGGCCTGTCCCTGGCGGGCGTCGCCGCCCAGGCGGTGCCCGGGCTGCCGCTGGCGGCCCGGTTCGGGCTGCTCCTGCTGCTGGGGTTCTTCCAGTCGCTGGGCACCGGAACCCGGATGGGCCTGCTCGCCGAGGTGCTCCCCACCGACGCGTACGCGCCGGCGCGTTCCCTGTTGAACATCACCACGGGCGGCACGGCGATCGTCGGGTACGCGGTCGCCGCCCGACTGCTGCACGCGCTGAGCCCGCGCGGGGTGTTCGTGGTCGCCGCACTGCTGGCCGCCCTCGCGCTGGCCGTGGTGGCGGCGACGGTGCGGGAGCGCTCGATCCGGTTGACCCGCCGCCCCGGACTGCGGCAGACCTGGCGCACCAACCGCACGCTGGTCGCGCACCCCGGGCAACGGGCGCTGCTGCTGAACCTGTGGGTCCCCAATGGGCTGATCGTCGGCTGCGAGGCGCTGTTCCTCTGCTACTCCCCCGCGAACGCCGGCACCCTGCTGGCCGCCGGCTCGGCCGGGATGCTGCTCGGCGACCTGACCGTCGGCCGCCTGCTCACTCCCGGGCAGCGGCGCCGCTGGGCCTTCCCCCTGCGGGTGCTGCTCGCCGCCCCCTTCCTGCTCTTCGCCGGGCACCCGCCGGTGCCGGTCCTGGCGGTGGCGGTGTTCGCGGCCGGCACCGGGTTCGCCGCCACACTGCCGTTGCAGGAGCAGTTGCTGGCGCTGACCGCGGATCAGGTCCGGGGGCAGGTCCAGGGCGTCGAGTCGGCGGGCCGGATGGGCTGGCAGGGCATCGGTGCGGCGATCGCCGGCGGCCTGGCCCAGTACGTCGCCCCGGGCACCGCGATCGGTGTGCTCGCCGCGGTGTCGGTGGCCGTCACCGTGCTGTCCCGCCCGAGCGTGGCCCGGGCCGGCGCCGGCCGAAACGCCCTGCCGGACCCGGCGGGCGCGGCGCAGCCGGGCGCGGGCAGCGCGCCGGGCACCCTGCGGTCGTGGCGTCAGTCGGATCAGCAGCCGGTTGCCTTCGCGCTGGGCTGCCAGGATCGCGAACCGCAGGTGTTCGGCCTTACGCACCGGCACCCGCCCGGGATCCCGGCAGGGCGGCGGCGAGGAAGTCCTCGACCGCGGCGGCGTAGCCGACCGGGTTCACACTCGATCGCGCCCGGCAGCTTCTCGCATGCTGCCGGGCGTGACCAGCGGACATCCGGCTCAGCGGGCCGGGCGGTCGCTGCCGGGCCAGGGGAAGCGGTAGGCGCGGTAGGTGTTCACACCCGCCGGGAAGGCCGCGTCGAAGAGCAGCCTGCCGGAGCGGTCGAACTCGGAGACATAGGGCAGCGATCCCCAGCCGACCACCAGGTCGCCGCCACGCAGCGACTGGGCGTTGCCCTGGGAGGAGGCGCTCAGGCCGGCCGGCTGGTCCACCGAGCGCACCAGGGTCGCCCGGTGCGTGGCCCGGTCCAGCCGGACGGTCACCACCCGGCTGTGCGGCAGCTCCGTGACCGCGCCCGTGCCGGTGTTGGCCGCGCCCGCCGACTCGTTGTCGAAGAAGGTGTAGAGCCCGTTGCCCAGCGGCTCCGGGTCGTGCTGCCAGGCGAAGGCCTCGCCGGCCGCGTCCAGCTGCTGCCCGGGCGCGGCGGCGATGGTGAACGAGCTGGCCTTGCCGCCGAGTTGCCACTGGATCCGACCGGTGGTGCGGGAGACCTGGTAGCTGGTCCAGGTGTTGCGGGCGTCCAGCAGCAGGCTGCCGTCGGTGTCCAGCTTGACCGCGTTGAGGTGGAACCAGTCCCACGGCTGGTCGGGCGAGGACGGCAGCGGCTGCTCGCTCTGCGCGTACGGCACGTGGTCGGCGCTGTTCCAGCTGAAGAGCACCTTGCCGGTGCGGATGTCGATCTCCTGCACCACCCCGTTGATCACCTTCTGGTCGGCGGGGCCGCCGATGGACCGCAGGTCCGCGGTGGCGTCGGTGTAGGAGATGACCAGCGCGGTGTTCCACGGCGTGATCAGGAACTCGTGCCCGTCCGCCGAGAGGCCGTTGCCGGCCCGCACCTCGGCGATCTTCCGGTAGTGGGCGTCGTAGATGTAGTCCACACCGGTGGACACGCCGCCCAGGCCGGTCCCCTGCCACCAGGTCAGCACCGGCTGCCCGTGGTAGGTCTGCGCCCGGAAGTCGGCGGCCTGCTGTCCGGCCGGGACCTGGTGCGACCAGACGACGTGGCGGCCGTCCTGGCTGAGGATCTCCACACCGCTGCCGTACCGGGCGGTGGCCGAGCTCGGCGCGACGAAGAGGTCTCCCCCGAGGTTGCCGCCCGCTCCGGAGGGACGGTCGGTCGACACCGTCAGCGGCGGCAACGGCGGGCCCGCGGGGGCGGCCGCGGCAGCGGCCCCGGGAAGTGTGACGGTCGCAAGCAGGGCGACCGCGGCGGCGGCGAGGGTCCGGGCGGGTCGGGTGTACCTGGGCATGGCTGATCCTTGGTCGGAAGAGGGCAGGACGAAGGTGAATTGACGGCACGTCGGCGAGCGCGACCGGGAAGGGCGCGATGGCGGGTGGTGCCGCTGGACTACCGCTGGAAGCGCCCCCAGCGCCCCCGGCGCCCGAACTCGGCGCGACGGCAGGCGTCAGCGCCGGCGGCTACCGGGCCGCTCGGCGCGGGGCGCGCCGGGCCGCTCGGCACAGGGTGCGGGGAGGAAGGTCCGCTCAGTGAGCGCGACAGGCGGCGGAGCAGACTCGCAGGAGGTCGATGTGACCCCGAGTCGTGAGAAGGATGCTCCGCTGCTGCATGTCGGCGAAGCTAGCGGCCCGGCGCGGGCAACGTCAACAGCCGTCTGGATCCTGGACGCAGAGCCCGACCGGTGTCAGCGGCCCGCGCCCCGGGCGGCCGCGGCGCGGGCGCGGTCGAAGGCGACCGCGGGGTCCCGGTACCCCAGCCAGGGCGCCGCGCCGCACCACGGGCCGAGCAGGCGGAACTGCTCCAGCGCCGCTTCGTGCAGCCCGGCCAGCAGCAGGTAGTACGCGAGCAGGTGCCGCAGCCCGGGCAACCGCTCGTGGTCCGCCGGCAGCCGCTCCAGGGCTTCGCCCACCGCCAGCAGGCGCGCGCTTGCCTCCTGCCCGGTGGGCAGCGCGCCCGGGCCCGCGGCCTTCTCCAGTTCCTGCAGCGCGTGCAGGTGGATCCCGGCCAGCGGGCTGCCCGCCGGGGCGCGGCGCAGCGCGTCCGCGGCGAAGTCCAGCATCTGCGCGTGCGAGCCGCACCACTTGGCGCACCAGTACTGCAACCCCTGCCAGTGGCCGTCGAAGTGCTGCGGCGCACGGGCCGTCAACTCCGCCCAGAGCGGCCGGAACTCCTCGGGCGGGCGGCGCATCGCACGAGCCACGGTGATCATCACCACGGCGGGCCCCGGGTCGGTCGGCGACAGCAGCGCCGCCCGCCGGGCCGCCTCGAACGCGGCCGGCAGCAGCTGCCGGAAGCGCGCCATCCGGTCGGCCGGAACCTCGTCCGCGTACCCCGCGCCGCGGACCTCCCAGGCCTGGTGCACCAGCAGCTGTGCGGCCACGGTGGCCGCGGTGCAGTTGCCCGGCTGGTCCTCGCGCCACTCGGTGAGCCAGTCGGCGTCGTGCACGGCGACCGCCACCAGCAGTTCCTGACGCAGCCAGCGCTCGTCCCAGTCCTCGCCGGCCGCGGCGACGTAGGCGGCGGCCGGTCGCCAGTCGCCCTCCCAGGCCGCGTCCGCGACCGCCTGCCGTTCCTTGTTCACCAGCGCGGGCGGCGGCGCCGCGGCCCGCTCGGCGTCCAACTCGGCGGTGGGCACCAGGCCGTGGCGCACCGGGTCGAACGGCGCGGCCGGCTGCTCCGCCCGGGCGCGCTGCACCGCGGCCTTGGCCCGGGCCGCGGCGCCGACCCGCCGCAGCACCACGGACAGTGCGGCGACGGCTCCGACGAGGGACGGAAATATCGAGGCGCTCACGCCCGCGATCATCCTTCCCGCCGTCCGAGCGGGCAAGTCCGTCCCCGGCGCGTCCCCGGCGAGCCGTCGGCGGACTCCGGAGGCGGATAAGCCAGCCTTTCATCGAGGCAAAACTTTAGTTTTCAATCTTCCATTCAATGCCAGATGTCCCCATTTGATCTACGAATCGTAGGTATGCAAGGCTTGCGATCGGCACACCGTGACGGGGAGGTCACGCGTCGTGCCGTTCTCGCGCGCACGCCCCGACACCGCGACCGGTGTCCGGGCCGGCAGCGCGCAGCCGTCGGCGAGCACACCCGGGAGCACCGGGTGCGCTCGCCCGACCGGCGGCCCCGATCCGACGCGGCGGGGCCGCACGCTCCCCGACCCGACCGACGAACAAACGATCAACTGTGAAAGCGTGGACTGCCATGCCCCATCGTGGTGCCGACCTGACGAGCCTGCGCAGCGAGCTCGAGGAACTCTGGGAGCGGCGGGACGAGGTCTCGTTGCAGTCCGCCGAGGCGGTGGCCGCGGTCGATGCGGCGATCGAGGTGCTGGACACCGGCCGCGCCCGGGTGGCCGAGCTGGTCGAGGGCGAGGTCGTGGTGCACGACTGGCTGAAGAACGCGATCCTGCTGCTCTACAAGCAGGCCGCGCCGCAGCCCGCGGAGTTCGGCCCGTTCCGGACGGCCGACAAGATCCCGCTGAAGACCGGGATCGACGGCGTCCAGGTGTCGCCGGGGGCGGTGATCCGGCGGGGCAGCTTCCAGGAGCCCGGCGCGGTGGTGATGCCCAGTCACATCGGGATCGGCTCGTACGTCGGCGAGGGCACCCTGGTGGACTCCTGGGTCGGGATCGGCTCCTGCGCCCAGATCGGGCGCAACGTCCACCTGTCCGGCGGGGTGGGGCTGGGCGGCATGATCGAGCCGCCGATGGCCAAGCCGGTGGTGATCGAGGACGACGCGTTCATCGGCGCCCGCTCGATGATCTACAGCGGGGCCCGGGTGGGCGAGGGCGCGCTGCTCGGCGCCGGGGCGCTGCTCACCGACACCATCCCGGTGATCGACGCGGCCACCGGCGAGGAGCTCGGCCGCGGCGAGGTGCCGCCGTGGACGGTCGCCGTGCCGGCCAGCCGGCCGCGCGAGTTCGCCGGCGGCACCTTCGGCCTGCCCTGCCTGCTGGTGATCAAGCACCTCCGGAAGGGCGAGCGGCACGACAAGGCCAAGCTCAACGACGCGGTGCGCACCCAGCCGCCGATCGTCCTCTGACCCGGCCGGCCCCGCGCCGACCGCCCGGCCCGCGCCCGTCCGGCGCAGCACCGCCCACCACCACCCCACCACCTGCTGAGGAACCTTCACCATGCCTGCCACCGGCATCGACCCGCTGCTGGTCCGTCACCCCGAACTCACCGAGCTGCACGCCCGCCTGACCGAGTTCCTGGACGCCCACCTGCCCGCGCCCGTCTGCGAGGACGACCCGCGCCCCGACTGGCTGGGGCTGCGCGCCCGCGCCGCCGAGGCCGGGCTCACCGGCATCGACCTGCCCGGGACCGGCGCCGCCCGGGACCACGACCAGTCCGGCAGCGGTGAAGGCGCCGGCGCCCGACCGGGCGTCACCGGCCGGGTGGCCCAGGGCATGGCGATGTTCCTCGCCGGCACCCGCGACTGCGACGCCCGCGAGGTCTTCAGCACCGGGCACGCCGCGCTGGCACTGCGCTACGGCACCGCCGCGCTGGCCGATCAGGTCGGCGAACAGGTGCTCGGCGAGGGGAAGTTGGTCGGCATCGCGGCCAGCGAGCCGCACTCCGGCTCGGACCTGCGGGGCTTTCGGACCGTGCTGGTCGACCACGGCGACCGCTTCCTGCTCTCCGGCACCAAGGGCCTGATCAGCCGGGTCGAGGAGTCCTGCGGCTTCGTGGTCTTCGCCAAGCTCGTCGACCGGGCCGACGTCGGCCGGATCGACCTGCGGACCGTGCCGCTCTCCGCGGTCTGGGTGCCGGCGGACGCCCCCGGGGTGTTCACCGAGACCACCGACCCGCTGGGCATGCGCGGGTGGAGCTTCGGCCACCTGCACTTCGTCGACACCCCGCTGGACAAGGCCTTCCTGCTCGGCGCCCCCGGCGAGGGCCGGCAGATCTTCGACGCGCACTTCTCGGCCTGGCGCCTGATGATGTCGCTGGTCTGCCTGGGCGCAGCCGCGGCGGCCGTCCAGGAGGCCGCGGCGCGCGCCCGGGCCCGCAGCATCGGCCGGCTGCCGCTGGCCGGCATCCCCTCCGTGGCCGCCCGCCTGGGCGCCGCAGCCGCCGAGGTCGAGGCCGCCACCGCCTGGTGCTTCGCGCTGCTGGAGCGGATCGACCAGGGCGAGACCGACGTCGCCGCCTGCTCGGCCGCCAAGGCGCTGGCCACCGACGCCGCCTACCGCGCCGTCGACCTCGCGCTCCAGCTGCACGGCAGCGAGGGCTACACCAAGCGGACCCCGATGGAGAAGCGGCTGCGCGACATCCGCGGGCTGCGGATCGCCGACGGGCCCAACGACACGCTCTACAGCGTGCTCGCGCACGCCCTGCTGACCGACGAGCCGCAGCCGGCCACCGAGCGGCCGGCTGCCGACCGGCCCGTCCTGGCCCACAGCTGAACGACGGTCCGAGGAGACGACGTTGACCGAGACCCTGACCGAGGCCCAGAGCGAGCACCCGGCCGAGACCCTGACCGAGGCCCAGCGCGAGCACCCGGCCGAGGCCGCGCCCTTCCCCACCGAAGTCACCGAGATCCTGGCGGTGTTGGCGGCCGCACCCGAGCGCGAGGTGCTGCGCCACCGCGGCGCGGTGACCACCGCCGCGCAGCTGGTCGACCTCACCCACCGCCTGGCGCACGCGCTGCGCGCCCGGGGCGTCGACCGGCACCACACGGTCACCCTGCTGAGCGGCAACCTCCCGGCGGCGATCGCCGCACGCTACGCGGCCGGCCTGGTCGGCTGCCGGGTCAACCAGCTCTACACCCAGCTGCCGGCCGCGACCCAGGCCACCATGGTCCGCGACGTCGAGACGCACGCGCTGATCGTCGACCCCGCGCTGGCCGACCGGGCCGCGGAGATCGCCGAGCTGCACGCCGTCGCCGAGGTCCTGACCCTCGACGTCCTGACCCTCGGTCCCGGCCCGGTCGGCAGCGACCTGCTGGCCCTCGCCGCCGAGCAGCCCGCCGACCCGTTCCGCAGCCGGGCCCGCCCGCAGGACGTCCGCACCATCCGGCACTCCGGCGGCACCACCGGCCACTCCAAGGGGATCTGCGTCGGCTACGGCCAGGTCCGCCGGTTCGGCCCCGACCTGCCCGCCGACCCGGCGGACCCGCCGCGGCTGCTGGTCTGCACCACCATCGCGCACGCCGCGGGGCAGTTGGTCGACAAGGTGCTGCGGGCCGGCGGCAGCGCGGTGCTGCTGGACGGGTTCGAGGCGGGCGAGGTGCTGGCGGCGATCGAGCGGGAGCGGATCACCGACCTCTTCCTGATGCCGCCGCTGCTCTACCAGGTGCTGGACCACCCGCACGGCGCGCGGACCGACACCGGCAGTCTGCGCCGCCTGGTCTACGGCGGCTGCCAGGCCTCGCCGACCCGCCTGGCCGACGCCGTGCGGCGGTTCGGCCCGGTGCTGGTGCAGCTCTACGGACAGCACGAGGCGGGCATCGTGAGCGTGCTGGACGCCGCCGACCACGACCTGACCCACCCGGAGCGGCTGCGCTCGGTGGGGCGGATCGCGCCCGGCTACCGGGTGGTGATCCGCGACCCGGAGGGCCGCGAGCTGCCCGCCGGGGAGCCCGGCGAGGTCTGCGTGGCCTCGGACAGCCTGATGCTCGGGTACTGGAAGCAGCCCGAGCTGACCGCCGAGGTGCTCAGGGACGGCTGGCTGCACACGGGCGACGTCGGCCACCTGGACGAGGCCGGCTACCTCTACGTCGTCGACCGGCTGAAGGACCTGATCAACACCGGCGGCGGCCACGTGTACACCTCCGAGGTGGAGGACCTGCTCAACTCCCACCCCCTGGTGCGACAGAGCGCGGTCTTCGGCGTCCCGGACGCCAACCGGGTGGAACGCGTCCACGCCGTGGTGGTCCCGGTGCCGGGCGCGCAGCCCGACGCCGCGGAGCTGCGGGCCCTGGTGCGGGAGCGGCGCGGTCCGCTGCACGAGCCGGCGGAGATCGCGTTCGCCGCGGCGCTGCCGCTGACGGACGCGGGCAAGCCCGACAAGAAGCTGCTGCGGCAGCAGGCGGGCGGGCGCTAGCCCGGCGGCCGCGCCCACCGGCGCCGCCCGGCGCACCCCCACCGGCACCGCCGCTCCGCACTCACACCTGGTAGCGCTCCGGCGCGAACAGGTGCAGGTGCTCGGCGACCCACGTGGAGGTCCGGCGCAGCCCCTCCGTGAGGCTCACCTGCGGCTGCCAGCCGGCCAGTTCGCGCGCCTTGCGGTTGTCGGAGAGCAGCCGCTCCACCTCGCTGCCGCCCGGGCGCAGCCGGCTCGGGTCGACCACGACCTCGGCGTCCCGGCCGGAGACGGTGATCAGGGCGGCGGCCAGGTCACCGATCGACACCTCGCGGCCGCTCCCCAGGTTGACCACCTCGCCGAGGGTCCGATCCGCCCGGGCGACGGCGAGGAAGCCCTCGGCGGTGTCGGTGGCGTAGGTGAAGTCGCGGGTCGGGGTCAGCGAGCCGAGCTTGATCTGCCGTGCCCCGGAGTGGAGTTGGGCCAGCACGGTGGGGATCACGGCGCGGGCCGACTGGCGCGGCCCGTAGGTGTTGAACGGGCGGACGACCGAGACGGGCAGCTCGAAGGCGTGCCAGTAGGAGAGCGCGGTCATGTCCGCGCCGATCTTCGAGGCGGAGTACGGGGACTGCGGCTGCAGCGGGTGCTTTTCGCTGATCGGCGCGGTGATCGCGGTGCCGTAGACCTCGCTGGTGGAGGTGTGCAGCAGCCGGGCGCCGTGGCGCAGGCAGGCGGCGGCGACGTTCTGGGTGCCGACCACGTTGGTCTGCACGTAGGCCTCGGGGGCCAGGTAGCTGTACGGGATGCCGATCAGCGCGGCGAGGTGGAAGACGGTGTCGCAGCCGGCGACCGCGTCCAGCACCCGGCCGGCGTCCCGGACGTCGCCGGCCAGCATCTCGACGGTGCCGCGCGCCGCGCCGCCCGGCAGCGCACCGCCCGGGCGGGTGGCGTCGGCGGTGGGCAGGTAGCGGCTCAGGTAGCCGCGCTCGGCGTACGGCTTGTAGTGCACCAGGGCCCGGACCCGGGCGCCGCGCTCGACCAGCAGGTCGACCAGGGTGCTGCCGATGAAGCCCTCGGCTCCGGTGACCAGGACCGTCCGCCCGGTCCAGTCCTGCGCGGGCGCTTCGGTCGAGGTGGGAAGGGTGGTGTGCATGTGGTCCTCCAGGTGGGGGTCGAACGGGTGGGGGTGGAAACCGGGTCGGCCGGCGCGGGGTCAGCGGCCGTGGGCGCCGGCGGGGCCGTGCGGTCCGAGGGCGCCGTACCGGCCGTAGGGGTCGTGCTGTGCGCCGCCGAGGCAGGCCTCGGCGGTGGCGGGTGCCCGCCGCACGGTGGCCAGCACCTTGGCGGCCAGCAGGTCGGCCGCCCGGGCGTGGGTGCCGGGGTCGGCGGCCCGGGCCATCGCCGCCAGCCGGGCCGGGTCGGCCAGCAGCGGTTCCAGCAGCCCGGCCAGCCGTTCGCCGGTGCACTCACCGTCGGGCAGCAGCACCCCGGCGCCGGTGTCGGAGAGCACCCGGGCGTTGTGCGTCTGGTGGTCGTGCGGGGCGTGCGGGTAGGGCACCAGCACCGCCGGCATCCGCACCGTGGACAGCTCCGCGACGGTGGCCGAGCCGGCCCGGCAGACCATCAGGTCGGCCGCCGCGTAGGCCAGGTCCATCCGGTCCAGGTAGGCGACCGCCCGGGCCGTCGGGTGGCCCGCCAGCTGGGCCCGCACCTGCTCCAGGGCGGCCGGCCCGGTCTTGATCAGCAGCCGCCGGTCGGTGCGGTTCCGCCAGCGCCCGGCCAGCTCCACGGCCGCCTCGGTGAGCCGGGTGGCGCCGAGGCTGCCGCCGTTGAAGACCACCAGCCGGGCCTGCGGCGGCACCTCGAAGTGGCGGCGGGCCGCCTCGCGCAGGGCCGTCCGGTCCAGTGCCGCCACCGCGCCGACCAGCGGCATCCCGACGGTCGTCACCTCCCGCCCGGCCGGCAGGTGCGCCCGGGTGCGGTCGAAGGCGAGCGCCACGTGCGGGGTGAGCCGGGCGGCGAACCGGTTGGCCCGCCCCGGCACCGCGTTCGACTCGTGCACCACGCTCGGCAGCCCCGCCAGCTGGGCGCCGACGATCACCGGGGCGCTCGGGTAGCCGCCCATCCCGACCGCCACCTGCGCGCCCTGCGCCTTGAGGATCTCCCGGCACTGCCGCCCGGCCCGCAGCAGCGCGGCCGGCAGCAGGTAGCGCCGCAGCCCGAGCGCGCGGTCGAAGGGGATCATGTCCACCGTGTGCAGGCGGTAGCCCGCCTCGGGGATCAGTCTGGTCTCCAGGCCGCGCTCGGTGCCCACGAAGGAGACCACCGTCCGCGGGTCGGCCCGGCGCAGCGCCTCGGCCAGCGCCAGGCCCGGGTAGATGTGCCCGCCGGTGCCGCCGGCGCCGATCACCACCGAGAGGGGCGCGTCGCGGGGGGCCTGGCGGCTGGGGTGCCGGGCGGGGTGCCGGGCGGGGTGCCGGGGATACGTTCCGTCGTCTGTCCGCATGGCACCGCAGCCTGGCGAGCCGGGATAAGAGAGTTCTCAGAGTCGGTTTGAGAGGGTTGTCCCCATGAGCAACGGGCAGAAGGTGCTGGTCGTCGACGACGACCCGGAGGTGCGCGCGGCCGTCGAGGACGGTCTGGCGATCGAGGGCTACCGGGTGCGCGGTGCCGGCGACGGGCTGGCCGCGCTGACCGAGGTGGCCGGCTGGCAGCCGGACGCGATGGTGCTCGACCTGCTGATGCCGGTGCTCGACGGGCTGGCGGTCTGCCGCCGGCTGCGGGCCCTCGGCGACCGGATCCCGATCCTGGTGCTGACCGCCCGCGACTCGGTCAGCGACCGGGTCGACGGTCTGGACGCCGGCGCCGACGACTACCTGGTCAAGCCGTTCGCGCTGGACGAGCTGACCGCCCGGCTGCGCGCCCTGCTGCGCCGCAGCGCCCCGGCCGCCGAGGAGGAGGACGGCTACCGGTTCGCCGATCTGCTGGTCGACCCGCGCACCCGCACCGGCACCCGGGGCAGCCGCCCGCTCGACTTCTCCCGCACCGAGTTCGCCCTGCTCGAGGTGCTGCTCCGGCACCCGGGCCAGGTGCTCCCACGCGAGCTGATCATGGAACGGGTCTGGGGCTCCGACTTCGGCCCCGACTCGAACTCGCTTGCCGTGTACGTCGGTTACCTGCGCCGCAAACTGGAGGCGGGCGGCGAGCCGCGGCTGGTGCACACCGTGCACGGGATCGGCTACCGGCTGGACCGCGCATGAGGGCCCACGCCCGCTGGCCCCGCCGCCGCCCGCTGCGCACCCGGCTCGCGCTGGCCTGCACCGCCGCGGTCGCGGTGGTCGCACTCGGGATCAGCGCGGCCGCCTTCAGCATCGTCCGCTACGAGCTGGAGCACCAGCTCGACCTGCACCTCACCCAGCAGGCCACGCTCTTCCAGCAGCAGAACCGCACCCTGCCCCCGCAGGTCAGCTACGGCGAGTGCAGCTACCTGGCCGCCCCGGCCTGCACCCAGATCGTGCCCGCCGATCCCGCCAAGGACCCGGCCCAGCCCTACCTGCTGCCGGTCACCGCCGCCACCCGGCAGGTCGCCGACCGGCAGCGGCCCGGCTACTTCACCGACCTCACCATCGCCGGCCACCCCGCCCGGATGCTCACCACGCCCATGACCACCGCGCCGGCCGGCGTCCACCAGGCGGTGCAGGTCGCGGTGCGCGCCGACACCGTGCAGCAGGGCGTGCGCCAGGCGGGCGAGCTGATGGTGGCCGTCGCCGCCGTCGGCGTGCTGCTGGCCGCCGCCCTCGGGTACACCGTGGCCCGCACCGGTCTGGCGCCGGTCGCCCGGCTCACCAGGACCGCCGAACGGATCGCCGACACCCGGGACGCCGGCCTGCGGATCGACCTGCCGCCCGGCCGCCGCGAGGACGAACTCACCCGGCTGGCCGGCAGCTTCAACACCATGCTGGGCGAGCTGGAGCAGTCCGTCACCGCCCAGCGCCGGCTGGTCGCCGACGCCTCGCACGAGCTGCGCACCCCGCTCACCGCGATCCGCACCAACGCCGAACTCCTCGCCCGCGGCGACCGGTTGACCGACGCCCAGCGCGAGCGGGCGGCCGCCGGCCTGCACCGGCAGCTGCGCGAGGTCACCGGTCTGGTCAACGACCTGATCGAGCTGGCCCGCGACGAGGAGCCACAGCCCCTGCTGGAGGAGGTGCGGCTCGCCGCCCTGGTCGCGCACAGCGTGGCCGCCGCCCGCGACCACTGGCCGGCGATCACCTTCACCCTGACCGACACGGCGGGCGAGCGCACCATCGCGGGCGTCCCGGCCCGCCTCTCCCGGCTCTTCGCCAACCTGCTGGACAACGCCGCCAAGTTCAGCCCGCCGGGCGGGGTGGTCGAGGTGCGGCTCACCGCCGCCCTGGAGCTGACCGTCCGCGACCACGGCCCCGGCATCGCCCCCGAGGACCTGCCGCACGTCTTCGACCGCTTCTACCGCGCCTCGGCCGCCCGGGCACTGCCCGGCTCGGGCCTCGGCCTCGCCATGGCGCGGCAGATCGCCCGGGCCCACGGCGCCACGCTGACCGCGGAGAACGCGACAGGCGGGGGCGCGGCCTTCCGGGTGGCATTCGCCGGCTGAGGCCGGGCGGACCGGGTCGGGCGCGGAGATTCGGGCGGGTGCGGCTACCGCCTCCCCCGCACCGCCCGGGCGGCCAGGCCACGGCTGGTCAGCACGGCCGCGGCGAGGCCGAGCACCGCGGCCACCCCGACCACCACGTGCCGCCCGCCCACGCCGAGTGGCACCGCCGGCTGCAGCACGTGGTAGCCCAGCACCACGAGCGCCGCCGTCGCCAGCCCGGCGCAGAAGCCGACGAAGGCGTCCAGCTGGTCACCGTTGCGGGTCCGCCGCTCGGTCCGGCGCGGTTCGCCGCCTGCGATCATGACAATCCCCTTCCCCCCATGGTCCCGACCGTCCCCCGGTCTTCCTCGATCATCGCTCATGAACGGAGCATCGGCGGACATTTGCCGAACGTGTGGTGGCAGGATCGGTGTCACCACCGCCCCCGACCGCACCGCAAGGACCACCGTGGACGCCACCGCCCCCACCACCCCCGCCGCCCACCCCGAGCAGGAGCAGCTGCCGGTGGTGCGGCCGGGCGGCGGGGTGACGCTGCGCGGGCACCAGCAGGAGGCACTGGCCGCGATCGTCCGGGCCCTCACCCCGGAGGCGGGCCGAGCGGTCCCGCCCACCGGCCTGCGTGCCACCGTCCAGATGGCCACCGGCTCCGGGAAGTCCTACGTCGCGGCGGCCGCCGCCCGGAAGCTGGCCACGCGCGGGGCGGTGCTGGTCGTCGTCCCCACCCTCGACCTGCTGCTGCAGATGACCGCCTCCTGGCAGCAGGCCGGCCGGGCCGGGCGGATGTACGCGGTCTGCAGCCTCACGCCCGGCGCGCTGCCGTACGGGATCGCGGGCACCACCAACCCGCTGCAGATCGCGCTCTGGCTGGCCCGGGCGCAGCGGGCCCGCCGGCCCGTCACGCTCTTCGCCACCTACGCCTCGGCCGGCGCGGTCGCCGAGGCCTACCGCACTCCGCAGGGCCTGCTGCCGGGCCCGCTCGCGCCGGTGGAGCTGCTGGTCTGCGACGAGGCGCACCGCACCAGCGGCTCGGCCGAGAAGTCCTGGACCGTGGTGCACGACCAGCAGGCGATCCCGGCCGACCGCCGGCTCTACCTGACCGCCACGCCGCGGATCTGGGCACCGCCCGCCTTCCGCAGCCGGCGCCGCGGGATGGTCCGGCCGCTCGCGCCGGACCTGGTCTGCTCGATGGACGACGCGGCCGTCTACGGGCCGCAGGTGCACACCCTGGGCCTGGCCGAGGCGATCGACCGGAAGCTGCTGGCCCCCTTCGAGATCGTGGTGCTGGAACTGCGCGACCCCGCGCTCAACCCGGAGCTGGCCCGGCGCCAGCCGGTGCCCTGGGGCGCGGGCGCCGGCGAGAGCGCGGACGAGGACCGGGTGCGCCCGGAGCGGATCGCCGCCATCCAGGCCGGGCTGGTGCGGGCCTGCGCCACCCGCGGGCTGCGCCGGGTGATCACCTTCCACACCCGCACCATCGAGGCCCGCTACTTCGCCGAGACCCTCAACCAGACCGTCGAACGCCTGCACGCCGAGCACCCGGGCGAGTTCCCCGCCGAGGTCTGGTCGGAGTGGGTCTGCGGGGAGCACGAACCCGGCTACCGCGCCTCGGTGCTGCGCGGGTTCGCGCACGCCCAGCGGCGCGAGGGCCTGGCGCACGCGGTGCTGGCGAACTGCCGGGTGCTGGGCGAGGGGGTGGACATCCCGGAGGCGGACGGCGTGCTGCTGCAGGGCCACGGCTCGATGGTGGACATCGTCCAGGCGATCGGGCGGGCGCTGCGCACCGCCCCGCACGGGACCAAGACCGCCTCGCTCATCGTCCCGGTCTTCCTGGGCGACGGCGAGGAGCCCGGCGACCTGCTCGGTTCGGACTCCTACGCCCCGCTGATCCGGATCCTGACCGCGCTGCGCTCCCACTCCGCCCGGCTGGTCGAGGCGCTGGCGGTGCCCCAGCAGGGCGAGGCCCGGACCAAGGGCAGCAGTCCGGTCGCGGTCCGGGCCCCGGGCGAGGGGTGGCAGGGGGCCGCGGACGAGCCGGCGTTCACCCTGCCGGTGCGGTTCCGGACGCCGGTGGACGCCGACACCCTTGCGCTCTTCGTCCGGCTGCGGGTGCTCACCGGGGAGTCGGCCGCCTGGCGGGAGGGGATCGAGCAGGCCCGCAGCTGGCACGCCGAGCACGGCTCGCTCGACGTCCCGTACGCCACCGTGGTCGGCGGGACCACCGGCACCGCCGGCCGCAGCGGCGAGGCCGGGGTCTTCCCGCTCGGCAAGTGGCTCTCCGACCGGCGCGGTGACCGCGCGGCCGGCACACTCGCCGAACACCGGGTCGAGCAGCTGGACGAGTTGGGCATGGTCTGGTCGATCCCCGACGCCCGCTTCGACGCCGGACTGGCCTGGGCCCGGGTCTGGGCCGCCGAACACGCCGGCTCGCTCGCCGCCCCGGCCCGCGCCTCGATCGGCGGCTTCGCCATCGGCCAGTGGCTGGCCGTCCAGCGCGCCGCGGCCGCCCTGCCGCCCGGCGCCGAGGGCGCGCTCGACCCGGCGCGCCGCCGCCGGCTGGAGCAGCTCGACCCCTGGTGGAACCCCGGCTGGCCGATCACCTGGCAACGCGGCTACGCCACCGCCAGGTTGTGGTGGCTCGCCGCGGACGGCCGGGCCGACTGGCCGGCCGTGCCGCTCGAGACGGAGTACGAGGGCGAGCAACTCGGGCGCTGGGTCGCCACGGCCCGCGCCCAGTGGTCCGAACTGGCCGAGGAGCAGCGGGACCTGCTGGCCGCGCTCGGGATCGGGGAGGACCCGGACCTGGCCGCGGCCCGCACCGCCGCGGCCGCGAAGGCCGCGGGCCGGCGCAGCCAGGCGGACCGGTTCCGGCAGGGCGTGGCCGCCCTGGCGGAGTTCGTCCGCCGCGAGGGCCACGCCCGGGTGCCGCGGGGACACCGCGAGGTGCTGGCGGCGGCCGGCCGCGAGGAGGACGGCGCGGTGGAGGTGGAGGTGGAGGTGGCGCTGGGCGTGTGGCTCAACAACACCAAGGCCCGCCGCGCCCGCCTCGCCGAGGACCAGCTGACGGCGCTGCGGGAGCTGGGCGTCGAGTGGTGAGGGGGCGGGGCGGCGGCGGGGTCACTTGCCGCCCTGGTGCATGCCGCCGTCCTGGCTGACGCCGGCCTGGAAGCCGAGCTGCGCCGACTGTCCGACGTTCGATGAGACGCTCCCGTCCGGGTCGAGGGTGGTGCCCTGGAGCGCGTTCTGCACCGCCAGCTGGGCCGCCTGGGCGGCCTTGGTCTGGCCCGAGGTGATGATGTCGGTGGCCGCGTTGACGGTCGCCGCCGTGCTGTCGTGGTGGAAGCTGCTGCCCATGTTCGAGATCATGCCGCTGATCTGGTTGTTCGCCAGTGGACCGAGGACCGGGACGCTGCCGATCTCCTTGCCCAGCGTCATACCGTAGATCGTGTTGGCGATGCCGGTGTTGTTGTCGATCGCCGAGTTGTAGGCGGCGTCCGACTGCCACCCGTTCTGGGCGACGGCGTTCGCGCGCGCGTTGGCGAGGATGCCGCTGATCTTGCTGCCCTGCTCCGCGACGCGGTTGAGGTTGTCGTTGAGCGGACCGGGCTGGCCCACCGTGTTGTGCAGCTGCCCCGCCGTGTACCCGTTCTGGGCCTGCACGAGGACGCCGTAGGCGTTCGGGTCCCGGCCCAGGCTGTCCAGCAGGTGGATGGTGTTCGCCTGGGCGGTCGGGTCCTGGCCGAGGTTCAACGGGGTGCCGAAGGTGGTGAGCTTGTCGCCGGACGGGAAGTTCGCGGCCTGGTCGACGTCGCCGATGTAGGAGGCGGTGACATGGGCGAGGCTGCCGTTCAGGCCGGCGTAGTTGCCCTGGAGCAGGCTGGGGTTGCTGCCGAAGGTGTTGACCACCTGCTTCATCACGGCGTTGGTGGCGTCCGTGTGCGGCGGGATCTGCGTCCCGTTCGGCGCGTCCCACGCCATGCCCGTCGTCGCGGCCTGCAGCGCGTGCCCCAGCGCCGTCGGCTCGTCGCCCATGCTCGCGCGCCGGCCGTCCATGTTCCAGTTGCCGCTGTCCGGCAGCAGCGGGTTCTTGTTGCCGTCCGTGAGGAACGACAGGTTGTCGGCGTTCTGGAAGTACTGCGTCGCCGCTGCCGGGCTGTGCCCCAGCCCCTCCAGGACGCCCGTCATGGGGTTGAAGCCGGAGCCGTTGCCGAGGAAGTTGAGCCTGACGTCGAAGCGGCTGGGCTCCGGTGCGGCCTGCGACCACATGTAGGGGTTCTTCCGCGTCAGTTGGGTGACGTCGTCCGCGATCGGGTTCAGGAAGTGCGGGTCGTAGGTCCCGGTGCGCAGGATGCTGCCCAGGATCTGGTAGCCGTAGGGCCGGGGGCCCAGGCCGGCGGGGCCGCCGTCGGTCAGCTGGATCTGCTGGGCGCCCGCCGCGCGCAGCTGGGCCTCCCACTGGTCGGACAGGTGCGGCCAGGTCTGGGTGTTGGTGGCGCTGGCCAGCGAGGTGCCGAGCTGGCCCTGCATGTCCTTCAGGATGTCCAGGCGTGCCTGGTCGGGCTGGTCGGTGACGGTCGACCGCTCGGAGAGCTGGCCCCAGAACTTCAACGTCTCCTGCGGGCCGAGCTTGTTGTAGAACTCCGTGGTGAACGTGGGGTCGTTGGCGTGCGCCTTGAGCAGCGCGTCCAGCTGGGCGAGTTGGGCATCGGTCAGCTTGTCGCCCTGGGCGGCCAGGGACGCGGCCTGGGTGGCCGCCTGGTCGGCCTTCTCCTCGGCGATGCCGCCGACCGGCGCGGCGTTGAAGTTCTGCTGGTCGGTGCCGGTGTCCGCGGCCAGCGCCGCCGCGGCCGTCTGGTCGGCGTCGGTGGCCTGCTGCAGCACCGTGGTGATCCGCTGCGATATGCCGCCGGCCGCCTGGGCCATCGCCTGCTGGTAGTCCTCGTGGACGCCGGCGTTGTGCGGCAGGTCCGTGGGCGTGGGCCAGGTGACCTGGCTGCCGTCGGCCGAGATCGTCAACCCCTGGCCCTGCGCGTCCTGCTGGATCTGCCGCAGGGTGCTCTGGAAGCCCGCGAACTGGTCATGGGCGTCACGCAGCGCCTTCGCGATCGCGCTGGTCTCGTTGAACGCCGCCTCGATCTGGGTGCGCGCCTGGGTCAACTGCCCCACCGCCGCCTGCGAGGCCGGGCCCGACCACCCACTGGCGGACAACGGGGTGACCACCTCGCCCTGGAAGTCCGAGTCGTATTCCCACTTCCGGACCAACTGCTCGAAGTCCGTGGCGACCGTGTCCAGCGCCGAGAGATTGGTGTTGGCGAGCTCGTCGTACGTGACCATGCGGCTGTCTGCTTCCCCGTCCCCGTTGGATACTTCAGGTACTTCAGGTACTTCAGCTGGTTCGGCTACGTCAGGCAGTTCGACCGATGGGACCGTGACATGGGAAAGACCTACCCGCTCCTCGACGACCGCCTGCGCGACTTCATCCGGCAGCAGCCATTGTTCTTCGTGGGCACCGCGCCGTCCACCGGCGGCCATGTGAACATCTCGCCCAAGGGGTACGCCGATACCTTCACCGTCCTCGACGACACCACGGTGGCCTACCTCGACCTCGACGGGAGCGGCGTCGAGACCGTCTCCCACCTGCGGGACAACGGCCGGATCACCATCATGTTCTGCAGCTTCGACCGTCGGGCGAGCATCCTGCGACTGTACGGGACCGGGCGGGTGGTGACCTACCGGGAGCCCGAATTCCCCGACCTGCTCGCCAGGTTCGGGACACGGCCCGGGGTGCGGTCGATCGTCGTGGTGGAGTGCGAGCGGATCGCGGACTCGTGCGGGTGGAGCGTGCCGCGGATGTCGCTGGTGGAGGAGCGCAGCACGCTCGACCGCTGGGCGGTGCGCGAGGACGTGCGCGAGCGCCGCGGGATCCGGGCGGCGGGCGACCGGGTGAGCATCGACGAGCTGCCCGGTTTCGTGGGCGGCGAGTACGACCCGACCGGGCGGCCCTCCTGACCTCGCGTGCCCCCGGGCGCGGTGGTCGTCGGCCGAGTCGAGAGCCCTCCCCCCGTGAGGGCCCTCGACTCGGCCACCGTGCTCCCGCCGGAGGGGGGCGGTCGAAGCGGGGAGCACGACCGCTGCCCGACCGCTACCGGCGAGCCCCGAGCACATGGGTCCGGCCGGCCGCGGCGGGCGGCGGTGTGGAGAAGCCTAGGGACGGGCGTCCTTGATCCGTCCTAGGTCCGTCCTACCCCGCCCGGCCCAGCCACCCCGCCCGTCCTACCCCGCCCCGCCGGCCAGCCGGGCGGCGACCTGGGCGGCGCGCGGCTCGCCCAGCTCCGCGAAGATCGCGTGCGCCGCCCGCCAGTGCTCGGCGGCCGCCGCCGGCTCCCCGGTGGCGGCGTGCACCCGACCCAGCACGTCCAGCGCCACCGCCTCGTCGACCCGGTTGCCGGTCTCCCGGCAGACCACCAGGCCCTGCGCCGCCTGCTCGGCCGCCTCCGCGGTCCGGCCGAGCAGGCAGAGGGTCTCGGCGACGTTGCTCAGCCCGCGGCCGATCGAGAACCCGTCGCCCTCGACGCGGTGGACGGCGAGCGCCGCGTGGAAGTGGGTGAGGGCCAGCTCGGGGCGGCCCAGCTGCTTGTGGGCCTCACCCAGGTTGGTGTGCGCGGCGGCGGCCCCGATCGGCAACCCGATCTCGTCGAAGATCCGCACCGCCCGCTCCAGGATCCCGACGGCGCTCGCCGCCCGGCCCGACTCCACCTGGATGTAGCCGAGGTTGATCAGGCAGGAGGCCTCGCCGCGCACGTCCCCGAGGCCGGCCCGGATGTCCAGCGCCTCGGCGAGGCAGTCCAGCGCCTCCGGCAGCCGGCCGGCCGCCTGGTAGGCGATGGCGAGGTTGTTGAGCACCCAACCGGTGGCCTCCTGGTCGCCCAGGCTGCGGGCGCTGGCCAGCGCGGTCTCGGTGCAGTCGATCCAGCCGTGGTGCTCGGTGCGCTGCCGGAACAGGTCCCACATGGTGATCGGCAGCTTCCAGGCGATCTCGTGGCAGCCGGTGCAGGCCGCCTCGGCGACCGCCGCCAGCAGGTTCCCCTGCTCGCTCTCGAACCAGGCCAACGCCCGCTCCGGCGCGGCGAAGTCGAGCGGGCGGGCCGCCGGCGGGCCCTGGTCGAGCGGCACGTGACGGCGGGTCGGGTTGATCGCCCGGGAGGCGGCGGCGCTGGTGTGCAGGTACCAGGTGAGCATCCGGTGGGTCGCCGCCCGCCGTTCGGCCGCCGGCTCCTGGGCCAGCGCGCACTCGCCCGCGTAGACCCGTAGCAGGTCGTGCAGCAGGTAGCGGCCGGCCCGGGGCGACTGGAGCAGGTGGACGTCGGCCAGCGCGTCCAGCACGTCCTCGACCTCCGCCGTCGGCTCGGCCAGCAGTGCGGCGGCGGCCGGCAGGCTGATCGACGGCCCCGCCCAGAGGCCCAGCCGGCGGAAGGTCCGGGCCTGGTCGGTCGGCAGGTTGCGGTAGCTCACCGCGAAACTGGCCCGCACCGCGCGGTCCTCGACGGCCAGTTCGCCGAGCCGGTCCCGCTCGTCCGCCAGCCGGCCTGCCAGGTCGGTGACGGTCCAGCCGGGCCGGGCGACCAGCCGGCTGGCCGCGAGCCGGATCGCCAGCGGCAGGCCGGCGCAGGCGGCCAGCACCTCCGTGACGGCAACCGGGTCGCCCGCGACCCGCTCCGGCCCGACGATCCTGGTGAACAGCTCCAGCGCCTCGGCGTCGGTCAGGGTCTCGACGTTGAGCCGGTGCGCGCCGTCCAGCCCGGGCAGCACGCTGCGGCTGGTGATCAGCACCGCGCAGCTGCCCGAGCCGGGCAGCAGCGGACGCACCTGGGCGGTGTCGCGGACGTTGTCGAGCAGCAGCAGCACCCGCCGCCCGGCCAGCGTGCTGCGGTAGAGCGCCTGGCGCTCCTCCGGGTCGGCCGGGATCTCCTCGGCCGCCAGGCCCAGGCCGCGCAGGAAGCGGGCCAGCAGCTCGCCGGGGTCGGCGGGCGAGCCGCCGGCGCCGTGCAGGTCGGCCTGCAACTGGCCGTCCGGGAAGCGGTCGAGCACCTGGTGGGCGACGTGCACGGCCAGCGAGGTCTTGCCGATCCCGCCGGTGCCGTCGAGTGCGGAGACCACCACCGGCGCACCGGGTGCGCCGGAGCCGGTGAGCAGGTCGCGCAGCCGGGCCACCAGGGGCTCGCGGCCGGTGAAGTCGGCGAGGTCCGCGGAGAGCTGACGGGGGACCACCGCGCCGGCGGGCGCCGCCGGCGCGGGCTCCTCGGGGGCGGGGCTGGGTGCGGCGGGAGCGGGAGGTGCTGGTGCAGCGAGGGCCGCGGGTGCGGCGGGCGACGGGGAGCCGCCCAGCGCCGGATCCGCGTTCAGCACCCGCTGCTGGAGCTCGCGCAGCGCCGGTGCGGGGTCGATGCCCAGCTCCTCGGCCAGCGCCCGCCGGGTGCGCTCGTACACCTCCAGGGCCTCGCGCCGCCGCCCGTCGCGGCAGAGCGCGCGGATGGCCTGCTCGGCCAGCTGCTCGTCGTGCGGGTGCCGGTCCAGCAGGGCGGCCAGTTCGTCGGCGACCTCGCGGTGGCGGCCGAGCGCGAGTTCCAGGTCCAGGCAACGCCGGTGCACCGCCAGCCGGGCCGTCTCCAACCGGTTCGCCTCGCCGGCCAGCACCCGGCCGGGCAGGTCCGCCAGCGCCGCGCCGCGCCAGTGGCCCAGGGCGCGCCGCAGCGCGGCGACCTCGGCCGCGCCGTCCGGGCAGTCCGCGGCCGCGCGCCGCTCCTGGGCGAAGGCGAGCAGGTCCAGCTGGTGGGTGGCGACCCGGATCCGGTAGCCGCCGCGCTCGGTGCCGATCAGGTCGGCAGGCGCACCGAGGGCGGTGAGGTTGCGGCGCAGTCCGGAGATGGCGTCCTGCACCTGGCGGACGGCGGTGGCCGGGCCCTCGTCGTCCCACATCACCTCGACCAGGCGCGGCAGCGGCACCACCTGGTTGGCGTCGAGCAGCAGCGCGGCGAGCATCTTGGCCTGGCGCGGACCGTTCAGCCGCAGCGGCTGTGCGTCGACCCGGGCGTGCAGCGGCCCCAGAACACCGAACTTCATGCCCCCGCGCCCTGTTTCCGTCCTCGCCTGGCGAGGCGCCCTCCCTGCGTTGGGTGCGAACCTACGGGAGAGCGCGCCCGGCTGTCCAGAGTCGGCGGACTCCCCCGGCGGGCCCGGTGCGGCTGCGACACAGACGCTCCGCGTGATCTCTTCGAGCCGCGTCAGGTGCCAGTCGGCGAAGGCCTGCCACGGTCCGCCCCGCTTCAAGTCGAGGAGGGACACCCGGCAGGCGGTCCGGTTCACCGCGAATGCCCGATGGAAGATCACATCCGGCGGAGACCTGGAGCCTGCTGCTCTCCAACGGCGCCCTCACCCCGATGGCCGGCGAGCCGCCCTGCGGCGAGGCCCCGCACGCCTCGCTGCGGCTGGCGCGCAGCACGCTGGACGCCGTGCTGGGCCGCACCACCACCTTCGCCGACGAGATCGTGGCGGGCCGGGTGCTGGTGGCGGGCGAGGTGCAGGCGCTGGTGGAGTTCGCCTCGTTCCTGACGCAGCCGGATCCGGACTTCGCGATCGTCACGCCGTAGCGGGGGCCGGGTGCCGGCGAGGGGCGGGGTGCCTGCGGCGGCCCGGAACGGCCGTGCGATTCTGACCCGATGCCGCTCGCCCCCGCCGCGCCCGAACCGACGGTCCCCGAACCGATCGTCCCCGAGCCGATAACCGCCGACCCGGTGCGCCCGGTGCCGGACACCCTGCTCACCCAGTCCTGGCTCGACCTCACCTTCCTGCACTGGGCCGCAAACCCCGCGGACGTGGCCCCCCTGCTCCCGGCCGGCACCGTCCCCGACACCCACGACGGGCTGACCTACGTCGGGCTGGTCGCCTTCCGGATGCACCGGATCGGCTGGTTCCGGCTGCCGGGCCTCCCCTACCTGGGCACCTTCCCGGAGACCAACGTCCGCCTCTACTCGGTGGACCCGCACGGCCGGCGCGGCGTGGTCTTCCGCTCCCTGGAGGCCTCGCGCCTGCTCCCGGTGCTGGTCGCCCGCACCGGCTTCCGGTTGCCCTACGTGTGGGCCCGGATGGCGATCCGGCACGAGGCCGACACCGTCAGCTACACCAGCACCCGCCGCTGGCCCGGCCCGCGCGGGGCGCGCAGCCGGATCGCGGTCCGGATCGGCGAGCCGATCGCGGAACCGACCGAGCTGGAGCACTTCCTGACCGCGCGCTGGGGCATGCACAACGCCTTCTTCGGCCGCCCGCTCTACCTGCCGAACACCCACCCGCGCTGGCCGCTGCACCGGGCCGAGCTGCTGGACTGCGACGAGGACCTGATCACCGCCGCCGGCCTGCCCGCCCCGGCCGGCCCGCCGGTGAGCGTGCTCCACTCCCCCGGCGTCCCGGTCCGCTTCGGCCGCCCGGGCGGTATCTGACGCCGTCAACCTCCACCCCCCCCCCCCCCCCCCCCCCCCCCCCCCCCCCCCCCCCCCCCCCCCCCCCCCCCCCCCC
>NZ_JBNQTI010000110.1:0-30253 GCF_050325825.1 Kitasatospora sp. LaBMicrA B282 | reverse complement strand
GCCGGTCCGCCCGGCGGCGGGCGTGCGCCGGAGCGTTCCGGCGGCCGGCCGGTCGGCCGGGCCGGGGTCGGGGTCCACGTGGTGGACGGGGGCGGGGCGGCGGCCGACCGGGTGGTCGCCGGAACGCCCCACGGGTCTACCGCCGCGCGCGGCGCGCCGAACGCCGAACCGGCCGCGGCTGCGCACGGCGCCGGACGAACGGGTGGTCACCATGGACCGAAGGGTATTTCCCCGCGCCCGGTCATGTCGTCAGACTGCAGGGGCTAGTCAGACGCGGATCCATCGGTTAAGGCGTCAGCTCCGCGGTGCCGGAGTGGCCAACGGTGCGTCTGCGGATTGCTCCAGACGGGAGTGTCGGATGCCGTACCCGAGGTAGCCGGCCGCGGCGAGCAGCGCGGCCACGCCGAAGAAGACGAAGGTCAGCGGGTGCAGTCCGCGGATCAGGTAGCCGCAGCAGAGCACGCTGAGCACCGGGGTGACGGGGTATCCGGGGACCTTGAAGCCGCGCCGCAGCCCGGGGTTGCGCCGGCGCAGCACCATGACGCCGACCGCCACCACCGCGAAGGCGACCAGGGTGCCCATCGAGGTCAGGTCGGTGAGGATGTCGAGGGGCACGAAGGCCGCCAGCAGCGCCACCGCGCCGCCGACCACCAGGGTGTTCCAGACCGGTGTGCCGGTGCGCGGCGAGACCCGGGCGAAGGCGGCCGGCAGCATCCCGTCCCGGCCCATCGAGTAGAGGATCCGGGTCTGACCGTAGATCACCACCAGGGTGACGCTGAAGATCGAGACGATCGCGCCCAGCGCGAAGACCAGCGCCGGCCAGGTCTGCCCGGTGAGGTCCTGCAGGATCTGCGCCAGCCCCGCGTCCTGGCCGTCGAACTTCTGCCAGGGCTGCGCGCCGAGCGCCGCCAGCGCCACCAGCACGTACAGCAGGGTGACCACCACCAGCGAGATGATGATCGCCAACGGCAGGGTGCGGCGCGGGTTGCGGACCTCCTCGCCGGCCGTGGAGACGGCGTCCAGGCCGATGAAGGAGAAGAAGATCCCGGAGGCGGCGGTGCCCACCCCGGACCAGCCCAGCGGCATGAAGTCGTGCAGGTTGCCGGAGTGGTAGCCGGTCAGCGCCACGCCGACGAAGAGCAGCAGCACCAGGATCTTGACCGCGACCATCACCGCGTTCACCTTGGCGCTCTCCCCCGCCCCGCGCACCAGCAGCAGGCAGACCAGCGCCACCAGCACCACCGCGGGCAGGTTCACGTACCCGCCGTCGCCGGGCGGCTGGGCCAGCCAGGCCGGGATGGTGACGCCGAACGCCAGCTGGGCGAACTTGTTCAGGTACTGCCCCCAGCTGACCGCGATCGCCGAGGCCGAGACCCCGTACTCCAGCAGCAGGCAGATGCCGACCCCGAAGGCGGTGGCCTCGCCGAGGGTGGCGTAGGCGTAGCTGTAGGAGGAGCCGGAGACCGGGATCGCGGAGGCCAGCTCGGCGTAGCAGAGCGCGGTCAGCCCCGCGGTGACGGCGGCCAGCACGAAGGAGAGCAGCACGGCCGGCCCGGCCTCGGGCACCGCCGAGGAGAGCACGAAGAAGATCCCGGTGCCGACGGTGGCCCCGATGCCGATCGCGGAGAGCTGCCAGAGGCCGATCGAGCGGCGCAGCCCTCCCGGGGTGCCGTTCTCGGCGCTCTCGGCGATCAGGGTCTCGACCGGCTTGCGGCGCAGCATGCGCCGGCCGAACGGGGTGGGGCTGGACACGGTGGTGCTCTCTCCGACCTGGTGGGATATTTCGCATAAATATACATGCAGTCGGATAATCCACCGAATGGCCGCCGGATCCTGCCCGCCGGCCCCGGCCTCACTGCCCCTTGCCGCCCAGCACCGCCTGCATCACCGCCTTGGCGATCGGTGCGGCCAGCCTGCCGCCGGACACGTCGGTCGCGTTGCTGTCGGCGATCACCACCGCCACGGCCACCGGCGGCACCGCCGCCGAGCCGGCCGGCTTGGCCCAGGAGATGAACCAGGCGTACGGCGTGCCGGTGTTGTCCACCCCGTGCTGCGCGGTGCCGGTCTTGCCGCCGACCACCGCGCCGGGGATCTGCGCGTTGGTACCGGTGCCGTTCGCCACCACGTCGGCCATCAGCTGCTGCACCTGGCCGGCCACCGCGGGGCTCATCGCCTGCCTGTAGACCTGCGGGTGCATCAGCTGCACGGTGTTGCCGTCGGACTTGGTCAGCTTGTCCACAAGCTGGGGATACATCACCGTGCCGTTGTTCGCCACGCCCGCCGCGACCATCGACATCACCAGCGGGGTGGCCGCGGTGTCGAACTGACCGATCGAGGAGAGCGCGAGCTGGGACTGGTTCATCCGGGTGTCGAAGTTGCTCCGCGCCGGGCGGATCGGCATGTCCAGCTTGGGATCGTTGAAGCCGAAGCCCTGCGCCATCGCCACCATCTTGTCCAGCCCGGTCTGCACCCCCAGGTAGCCCAGCACGCTGTTGCAGGAGAGCGTCATCGCGGTGTCCAGGTCCAGGTTGGGCTGGTTGCAGGCGCTGGTGTCGTTGACCAGCGGGGTGGTGGTGCCCGGCATGACGTACGGGTACGGCGCGCCGGTGGGGGCGTTGACGTCGGTGACCACCCCGTTCGCCAGCGCCGCGGCGGCGGTGACCACCTTGAAGGTGGAGCCCGGCGGGTAGGTCTGGCGCAGCGCCCGGTTGAGCATCGGCTGGTCGCTGTCGGCCTGCAGCTTGGTCCAGGCGTTCTGGTCGGCGGTGGCCGAGCCGGCGAAGCTGCCCGGGTCGTAGGAGGGGGTGCTGGCCAGCGCCAGGATCCGCCCGGTGCCCGGCTCGATCGCCACCACCGCACCCTTCTGGCTGCCCAACCCCGACAGGGCGGCCTGCTGGGCGGCCGGGTTGATGGTGGTGTACACGTCGCCGCCGGGGTTCCGCTTGCGGGTCAGCTCGGCCCAGAGCGCCCAGCCGTCCAGCCGGCTGTCGGTGCCGGACAGGATGCCGTCCTCGATCCCCTCCAGCTGCGAGTTGCCGTAGATCTGCGAGGAGTAGCCGGTGATCGCGGCGAAGGCCGGGCCGTCGGTGTAGGTGCGCTTGTAGTCGAACCGGCCGCCGGTGGCGGCCGAGCCGGTCACCGGGGAGCCGCCGACCAGGATGGTGCCGCGCGGCTGGGCGTAGCGCTCGATCGCCTTGCGCTGGTTGGCCGCGTTGTCGTCGTAGCCCTTGGCCTGGAAGACCTGGATCCGGGTCGCCTGGGCGGCCAGCAGCAGGATCAGCACCAGGCAGAACAGCCCGGCCCGGCGGCCGGTCACCGAGATCCCGGGGCGACCGGCCATCAGAGCTCCTCCGCCGTCTCGGGGCGGCGGGCCAGGTCGCTGAGCCGGACCAGCAGCGCCACGATGATCCAGTTGGTCACCACCGAGGAGCCGCCCTGCGCGATGAACGGCAGGGTGGCCCCGGTCAGCGGGATCAGGTCGAGCACCCCGCCCGCGACCACGAAGACCTGCAGGGCCACGATGGTGGCCAGGCCGATCGCCAGCAGCTGCCCGAACGCGTCGCGCAGCGCGATGCCGGTCCGGTAGCCGCGGGAGACCAGCAGCAGGTAGAGCAGCAGCAGCGCGACCATCCCGACCAGCCCGAGCTCCTCGCCGATGGTGGCCAGGATGAAGTCGGACTTCGCGGCGAACCCGATCAGGATCGAGTGGCCGAGTCCCAGCCCGGTGCCGAGCACCCCGCCCCAGGCGAAGGCGAAGAGCGACTGGGCGATCTGGTTGGCCCCCTGCCCGGCCGCCACCGAGGCCAGCGGGTGCAGCCACTGGTCCACCCGGGCGTGCACGTGCGGGGAGAGCCAGCCGACCACCGTCACGCCGGCCGCGGCGAGTACCAGCCCGATCGCGATCCAGCTGATCCGGGCGGTGGCCACGTAGAGCATCACCACGAAGATGCCGAAGTAGAGCAGCGACATCCCGAGGTCGGTCTCCAGCACCAGCACCCCGATGAAGGCCGCCCAGATCACCAGCACCGGCGCCAGCACCCGCCCCACCGGCAGCGTGAAGCCCCAGATCCGCCGGCCGGTCAGCGCCAGCGTGTCGCGGTGCGCGGCCAGGTAGGCGGCGAAGAAGATCACCAGCAGGATCTTGGCGAACTCGCCCGGCTGGATGGAGAACGGGCCGATGGTGATCCAGATCCGCGAGCCGTAGACCGCCGGGAAGAAGATCGGCACCACCAGCAGCACCAGCGCCACCAGTGCCCCGCTGTAGGCGTAGCGCTGCAGCACCCGGTGGTCGCGCAGCAGCACCACCACCGCCACGCAGAGCGCCACGCCCAGGGTCGACCAGAGCAGCTGGGTGGGCGCCGCGTGGCTGTTCGGGGTGGCCCGGTCCAGGCGGTAGATGACGACCAGTCCGATGCCGTTGAGCAGCACGCCGATCGGCAGCAGCAGCGGGTCGGCGTAGCGCGCCCGCCAGCGGATCGCCAGGTGGGCGACCAGCGCCAGGCCGCCCAGCGCGGCGCCGTACTCGGCGGCGTCCGGCGGGACCCGGTCGTCGATGTTCAGGCCGACCTCGACGTAGCCCAACACCGCGATCGCCACCGCGCCCAGCAGCAGCACGAGTTCGACGTTGCGGCCGGTGCCCGGCCGGGACCCGGCCGGCTCACGCCGGGCGGTGGTGGCGGCGGTGGTGGCCATGGGTGGACCGCGGCTCCTGTCCGGTACGAGTGGATATCACGGCTCCCGCTCCTCGGGGTCGCACGGCGGCGGCGAACGGCGGCAGCCGTCCGCCGCCGCGGCCGGTGGGGGTCCGTCAGGCGCCCTGGGCGGCCTGGACCGTGGCCCGCAGCTCGGCCTCGGCCTCGTGCGGCAGCGAGGTCTGGATGATCCGGCCGCCGAACCGGGCCAGCGCCGGCACCACCTTGTCCGCGGTCGCCTTGCGGACCAGCAGGAAGACCGCCGCGCTGCCCGGTTGCAGGTGTCGGCCGACCTCGCGCATGAAGCCGTCGTCCACCCCGAGGTCGGTACTGGCGCCCATCGCCGCGCCGGTCGCCCCGCCGACCGCGGCGCCGAGCAGCGGCATGAAGAAGAGCAGGCCGATCGCGGTGGCGAGGTCCGGGTAGGCGATGGCGAACAGGTTGCTCACGGCTGACGGTCCCTTCGGGCAGGCGGGCGTGTTGCCGCCACCGTAGGGCGATTAGCCATATTTATCGAGCTTCTGATGCGGTGTGTCCGCTTTTGGCCGCTTCCGGTCAGATCACCCGCGGCAGGTCGGGGCCCGCCGGCCGGCGGGGCCAAGCAGCTCGGCGGCACCCAGCAGCTCGGCGGTGCCCGCCGGCCACCGGGCCCCGCGACTCAGTGGTCCTCCATCGAGCAGACCGCCCGCGGCCAGCGGTTGGCCAGCAGGCCGCCGAGGATCTCGTGCAGCAGCTGCCGCTGACCCGCCGGCAGGTCGGCGAAGAAGGCGTCCTCGGCCTGCTCGGCCACCTGCTGGGCCTCGGCCAGCGCGGTCCGGCCGGTCTCGGTCAACCCCAGGATGTAGCGGCGCCGGTCGGCCGGGTTGCGCCGGCGCTCGACCTGACCGGCCCGCTCCAGCTCGTCGATCAGCGCGACCACGGTGGTCGGATCGAGGTTGATCACCTGACTGAGGTCCTGCTGGGAGAGCTCGGCGCCGCCGGCCAGGGCGGCCAGCACCAGGAAGTTGCGC
Source organism: Kitasatospora sp. LaBMicrA B282 (assembly GCF_050325825.1). Lineage (NCBI taxonomy): Bacteria > Bacillati > Actinomycetota > Actinomycetes > Kitasatosporales > Streptomycetaceae > Kitasatospora > Kitasatospora sp. LaBMicrA B282. Next base: position 24,552 of record NZ_JBNQTI010000110.1, on the reverse strand, counting down.
AGCTTGTGGCCCTCGGCCCGGAGCGCCTGGTCGACCTCCTCGGCGATCACCATGCCGGCCTTGTGCAGCAGCACGCCGGCGTGGTCGGCGAGCGGGAAGTCCGGGCGCGGGGTGCCGAGCGCCGGTGCCGCGGGTTCCGTGGGGGCGGTGCGTGCCATCGGAATCTCCCATCCGGCCGGGAGTCGTCGACTCTTGAACTTTTCAAGAATCTATCATCGGCCTTTCGGAGCATCAACGAACCGGCGAACCGGGGCCGACCGGAAGCCGGGCCTGGCACCGGCCCGGAACCGACCCGGAACCGGCCGGCCCCGGCCGGGCCGGCTCAGTGGCCCAGTTCGGCGCCGGCCAGCGCGCTCTCGTGCAGGTCCCGGGTGCGGACGAAGAGGAAGCCGGCCAGCGCCCCGGCCGCCGCCACCGCGCCGCAGCCCACCAGCACCTCGGTCAGCCCGTGCACGAAGGCCTCGCGCGCCGCAGTGGCCACCGCCGAGCGCAGCGGGACCGGCACCGAGGCGGCCAGCTCCCGGCCGGCGCCGGCCGCCACCGTGCGCCCGCCCTCGGTGGCCTGCGGCCCCAGCGCCCGGCCCGCCGCCGAGTGCGCGAAGGCGTCGGTGACCCGGTGCTGGAAGAGCGCCCCGAACCCGGCGATCCCGATCGCGATCCCGACCTGCTGGAAGGTCTCGCCGATCCCGGCCGCCATGCCCGCCTTGGCCGGCTCGGCCACGCCGATCGCCAGCGCGGAGCGCGGCGGGTTGAACATGCCCATCCCGAGGCCGGTCAGCAGCATGGCCGGCAGCATCGCGGTCCAGCCGCTGCCCGGCTGGACCAGGGTGACCAGGAAGAGCCCCGCCGACATCACGGCGATCGCGGTGCCGACCAGCAGCCGCGGCGGGACCGAGGCGGTCAGGCTGCCGGTGACCGCGGCGGCCACGAACAGGGTCAGGGTCAGCGGCAGGAAGCGCAGGCCGGTGGCGAGCGGGGAGTAGCCGAGCACGTTCTGCATGTACGAGACCTCGAGGAAGATCGCCGCCATGCCCGCCGCGTTGCCGAGCAGGGTGGCCACCGAGATCCCGTTGAAGGTGCGGTTGCGGAACAGCCCGAGGTCGAGCATCGCGGCCTCGCCGAGCCGCCGTTCGATCACCGCGAAGAGCACCAGCAGCACCACCGAGCCGCCGAACATGCCGAGCACCGCCGCACTGGTCCAGCCGAGCGACTCACCGCGCAGGAAGCCGAGCACCAGCAGGCCGAGCGCGGCCGAGAAGACCCCCAGGCCGGCGTAGTCCACCCGGTGCGCGGCCGGGTCGCGCGACTCGGGGATCCGCAGCGCGCCGAGCACCATCGCGACCAGCCCGATCGGCACGTTGACCAGGAAGATCCAGCGCCAGCCGATCCCGTCGGTGAGCGCGCCGCCGATCAGCGGCCCGAAGGCGATCGCCAGCCCGGAGACCCCGCCGAACACCCCGAAGGCCACGGCCCGGTCCTTGCCCCGGAACTCCTGCCCGACCAGCGCCGGCCCGACCGCGAAGAGCACCGCGGCGCCGATCCCCTGCACCCCGCGGGCCAGGTTGAGCGCCAGGATGCCGGTGGCCGCGCCGCAGGCCAGCGAGGCGGCGGTGAAGACCACGAAGCCGATGCCGTAGATCCGCTTGCGGCCGAGCCGGTCCGCCAGCGAGCCGCCGGTGAGCAGGAAGGCGGCCAGGGTCAGCGCGTAGGCGTCGAGCACCCACTGCAGGTCGGAGAAGTCGGCGTGCAGCGCGGTGCGCAGGTCGGGCAGCGCCACGTTCACCACGGTCAGGTCGAGCATCAGCATGAAGGTGGCGATCGAGACGATGCCGAGCGTCCACCACCGCGTGGCGGAGGCGGCGGGCGGCGCGCCCGCGCTCGGTGCGGAGACGGTCGAGGCGACGGACAACGGAAACCCCCAGCGGTCACGGCCCGGCCCGCGGGCAGGGCAGACTCATCGGACTCAGATCATCGAGATCTCGATGATTAATGAAGCTAGTTATCCGAAGCCTGACTGTCAATCACGCGATGATCGTCTTCTCCCGGCACTCGACCGGAGCCCGAGGCCCCCGGAAACGCCGCTGGGCCGCCGATCGGTGATCGGCGGCCCAGCGAAGTGGCCGGTCAGGCAGCCGGCCGCTACTCGGTGCGCCGCCCGGCCAGCGCCGCCGTGCCGGCCGCGACCACGACGGCGAGCAGGGCCGCCAGCAGCGGAGCGAGCAACGGGTAGGACACCCGCACCTGCTGCGAGCCGGTCTCCAGCGCCCGCACCGCGCTGTTCGCCGGCACCCCCGGCAGCAGCAGCATCAGCATCGACAGCCCGAGCACCGCGAGGATCCCGTAGGAGCCGCGCAGCAGCACCGGCCGGTGGCTCAGTGCCCCGACCACCAGCCCGGTCAGCACGCAGCTCAGCACCACCGGCACCCCGGCCAGCAGCGCCTCACCCCGGGGCACCGACCTGGTCGGGTCGGCCACCGTGCGCCCGCAGACCGCCCAGCAGGCCCCGACCGTGGCCCCGGCCAGCACCAGCCCCACGCCGAGCGCCACCACCAGCGAGGCCAGCTGCACCCGGGCCGCACCGACCGCCGCGACCAGGCAGGCCCGGGCCTGCGGCGGGTCGGCGGTCAGCGTGCACCGGACGTACCAGGCCGTGATCGGGACCAGCAGCGCCCCGCCGAAGGCCAGCGAGTCCATCAGCGGCTCGTCGCCGGCCACCCCGATGCCCAGCACCAGCACGAAGCAGAGCAGCGGCGGCAACCAGCGCTGGGAGCGCAGCAGCAACGCCGCCTGGTAGCGGACCAGCGCGCTCACCGGGCCGCCCCGACCCGGTGGACGTCCAGCACCCGGACCGGCTCGGCCGCGGTGAGCAGCCGGCGCAGCAGCGCGTCCGAGTGATCCGCCGCGACCGTGAGCCGCACCGTGCCGTCCGGCCCCGCCGCCCGCTCCGGCGCACCCGGCAACCCGTCGGGCAACTCGGCGGCGGCCACCACCACGGTCATCAGCTGCTGCGGGGCCCGCGCGGCCGCGGGCGGCGCCAGCTCCCGCAGCCCGGCGCCGGCCACCCGGAAGGCCCGACCGGTGCGGCCGGCCAGCCGGGTCGGGTCGTGGTCGACGAAGAGCACCAGGCCACCGGCCTCGGCCCGGTCGGCCGCCGCCTCGTCCAGGGTGGCCCGGGCCGCCTGGTCCAGGCCGGTCCAGGCCTCGTCCAGCAGCAGCACCTCGGCGTCGGCGAGCAGCGCCTGGGCGACCGCCACCTTCTGGCAGCTGCCCTTGGAGAGCCGGTCCAGCGGGGTGCCGGCCCGGTCGGCGAGGCCGAACCGGTCCAGCCAGAAGTCCGCCCGCTCGGCGGCCGCCGCGCTGCCCAGGCCGTGGATCCGACCCAGGTGCCGCAGGTAGCCGGCCGCTTCGAAGGGCAGCGCGGGCGGGAAGCGCTCGGGCACGTAGGCGGTCCGCCCGGCCACCCGGACCCGCCCGCGGCTCGGCGGCTCGATCCCGGCCACCAGCTTGAGCAGGGTCGACTTGCCGCTGCCGTTCGCCCCCTCGATCCGCACCAGCGCGCCGGGCCCGAGCGCCAGCTCCACCTCGCGCAACACCCAGTCCCCGGACCGGCGGTAGCGCTTGCCCGCCGCGGACAACCGCAGCAGTTCCATCCGTCCTCCCCCGAAAATCGGTCGCGGTGCTGTCGGACGGCCTCCAGACTGCCCCGGTGAACAGTGCTTCCGATCGTACGGTCAGTGTCCTGGTGTCCTGCGGCGAACGACAGTTGGGGGTGGTCGGCCCGTTCCCGACGGAGCGGCCGCGGTGGCCGGAGGTGGCCCCGGTGGCCGCGCGGCTGAGCGCGGAGCTCCGGGTGCCGGTGGCGGTGCTGCGGCTGCTGGACGTCGAGGGCGGCCAGGACGGGCGGGGCGGCCACGTCCGCTACCACGCGGAGGCGCTGGAGCCGCCGGCGGCGAGCGCGGTGGGCCGCCCCGCCACGGCGGCCGAGCTGGCGCTGCTCGCCCCGCACCCGCACCGCGCCGAGTACGCCACCGCGGCGGGGCTGCGGGCCGCACTGGCCTGGGCCGAGGCGGCGCTGACCGACCTCGGGCGCCCGCCGGTCGGGCCGGTCGAGCAGGTGAAGACCTGGAACCTGGCCGGGCTGCTGCGGCTGCCCACCGCGGCCGGGCCGGTCTGGCTGAAGACCGGCCGTGACTTCGCGGTGGACGAGGCCGCCGTGATCGCCCGGTACGGCGCGGTGGACCCGGACTTCGTGCCGCCGGTGCTCGCGGCCGACCCCGAGCGGCGCCTGCTGCTGCTGGACCACGTGCCCGGGGCCGACTGCTGGGGCCCCTCGGCCGAGCTGGTCCGGGCCACCATGCCCCGGCTGGCCCGGGTGCAGGCCGCGCTCGCCGCGCGGTTCCCGGACGGGCCGCCGCCCGGTCTGCCGGACCGCTCGCCGCGGCTGCTGCCCGGTGCGCTGGCCGCCCTGCTGGCCGGGCCGGCGGGCGGCGAGCTGACCGCGGCCGAGCTGGTCCGCGCCCGCCTGCTGGCCGATCGACTGCCCGAACTGGTCGAGCGGTTGGCCGCCTGCGGCCTGCCGGAGACGGTGCTGCACGGCGACTTCCACCCGGGCAACTGGCGCTCGGCGGGCACCGACGCGGTGCTGGTGGACTTCGCGGACAGCTGCTACGGCCACCCGGCCCTGGACGGGCTGCGCCCCAAGGCCTTCACCTCGCCCGAGCGTTGGGAGCAGACGGCCGCGGCCTGGTGCGCGGCCTGGCGGGAGCTGGTACCCGGCTGCGACCCGCGGACGGCGCTGCGGCTGGCCGAACCGCTCTCCCACCTCGCCTACGCGGCGCGCTACCAGGAGTTCCTGGACCGGATCGAGCCGAGCGAGTACCGCTACCACGCGGCGGACCCGGCCGCCGAGCTGCGGGCGGCACTGGCCGCCTTCGAGCTGCTGGTCGCCGACGGCCTGACCGGGTAGGGCCCACCCCGCCACCCGGCCGGGTGGGGTGGCTGGGCGGCTGGGCAGCTGCTCGGCACCGCCGCCCGGGCGCGGCTACTTCGCGGCGGCGGCGAGCCAGTCGGCGTCGTCCTGCCAGGCGTAGAGCTGCCGCCCGTCCAGCGCCACCCGGTAACTGCCGCAGCTGGCGACCGGGGTGGGCGCCTTGGCGCCGGTCGGGAACCAGGCGGCACTGAGCTTGGCGACCGCCGGCACGGCCGGGGCGGTCGGGCTACACCCCGCGGGCAGCGCGCCGCTGGGCAGCTGGGCCCGGAGCAGACGGTCGCCGCCGGTGGTCGACATCTTGTAGCTGACCGCCTTCGCCCCGTCCGGCAGCCAGCGCGGCATCGAGGCCCGCGAGGTCTTGGCGACCGCACCCGAGTCGTAGTGGGACTCCTCGATGTGCCGGTCGGCCACCAGGTCCCTGGCCATCGGCGCCAGGGTGACGCCCAACACCCCGAGGCCGAGGGTGGTCACCGTGACGGCGGCGACGGTGGCGGTCCTGAGCGGCATGGCGGGTTCTCCTTCCGGTGGCTGGCTACGAACCTCATCCTTCCGGCCCAGGGCCGGCACCGCGTCGCTCCGCGGGTGGAAGCCCACCGTCCACCCCGAGGCGCAGCCCATCCGACTTCAGGCTGACCCGGCACCCCCGCCGGGGCAGCCGTCCGGCGGGGGTGCGACACGCCTTCGGCCCACCGGTGCGCGCCGGCCGGCCGGACTCCCGCTATCCATAGACAAGGAGGAAAGCCGCAAACCGGACAGAGGAGCCAGCTGTGCGCCTGAGCCTGCCGCCCCGGCCCGTGGTCGTCGTCCCGGAGGACTCGGGCCTGATCGCCGAGATCGAGGCCTACCTCGCCTCGCTGCCCGCCCCGCCCACGCCCCCCGCCGAAGCGGCGCGCAGCCCGTACGCGGTCCCGTACCTCTGCCGGTACGGCAGCGTGCTGCAACCGTGGCACGCCGAGTACCCGCTCCCCCACCGCACCCTGGCCCAGCGGCTGACCCGGCGCCCGGCCGCCCCGGTGCCGGTCAGCGCCGCCGCGCACCTGCGGCTCACCTCGCGCTACCTCACCCAGCACGGCTGGCTGCAGGGCGCGCTCTGGGACGCCGAGGGGCGGGTCTGCCTGCTCGGCGCCCAGGCCGCGGTGCTCGGCCACGGGTACGGCACCGCGGCGACGGCGCGCACCGCCCGGGCCCAGGTGATGGAGGTGCTGCACGCCACCGGGCGACCGGTCGGCTCGCCGGACGAGTACAACGACCGGCCGACCACCCGGCAGGCGGACGTGCACCGGGTGCTGGAGCAGGCGGCGCTGCGGGCGGCCCGGCTGTGCCTGTGAGTCGCCGTCAGCCGCCGATTCCCCTGCCACGCCGTGCTGTTGCACGGCCGTGACAGCCGGTCGACCCTTCCCGGACCTGGCGCCGCCATCCTGGTGACACAGCGCCAGTCCGCACCCGGGGGGAAGTCAGATGTCAGCTCGTCACCGCCGTCGCCCAGTCGCCGCCGTCGCCCTCACCGCCGCGTTGACCGCCGGTGCGGCCCTGCTGCTGTCGGCCTGCGGGCCCGACGACACCGGCACCGCCGGCAGCCCGGCCGGGTCCGCCGCACCTCCCGGCTCCGCGGCACCGGCCGGCAGTTCCCGCCCGGCCCCGCCGACCACGAGCGCCGCCCCGCGGACCCCCGCCGGCACCCGCAGCAGCGCGCCGGCGACCCCCGCGAGCGGCCCGAACGGCACCGCCCACTCCAAGCTGACGGTCAGTGACGGCACCCCGCTGGTACTGATGAACGGGACCACCGTCGACTTCCACACCCAGGTCCGCGACCTGGCCTGGAACCCGGACGGCAGCAGGGCCGCCTTCATCGACGGCGACGGCGACCTGGTGGTCACCGACCCCGACGGCAGCCACCGGCGCGTGGTGGCCAAGAACCCCGGCGGGCAGACCTGGTCGCACCCCACCTGGCAGGTGAGCCCGGCGGACGGCAACGGCGAGCCGGCGAAGAACAACCTCTTCTTCGCCGTCGACCAGGGCGGCACCACCCGACTGGACACCGTCCCCGCCACCGCGACCGATGCCCAGCCCGCCGCACTCAGCCTGAACCCGGTCTTCGAGGACCACCCGACCTCGCTGCCGCAGACCGGCAACACCTGGCCCAACGCGGCCGGCTCGCACGGCTTCTCGGTCTACGCCAACACCGGCGACGGGCAGGTGTACCTGCGCGACGACTACCTGCGCCAGCAGGGCAGCGCCTACACCCACGGCTCCGAGCCCGCGGTGAACGGCGCCGGCACCGAGCTGGTCTTCGTCCGCTCGGTCGGCGGCCACGACCACCTGTTCACGGCCCAGCTGGACCAGCAGAACCCGAGCGGCACCGACCTGACCCCGAACGCCACCACGGACTACACCGAGCCCGCCTGGTCGCCGGACGGCAGCACCATCGCCGCCCGCACCCCGCAGGGCGTCGTCACCCTCCCGGCCGACGGCTCGGCCGCCCCCGAACTCACCGTCACCACCCCGGGCCTGCCCGCCTACCGCGACTGACCCGCGCCCACGGAACCCGAGCCGGCCCGGACCGCCAGCGGCCTGAGCCAGGGCCGAGCCGGCCCTGGCCGGTCCTAGCCCTGCCGGTCCGGGCCCTGGGCGCGGACCCGGCGCACTTGCTCCAGCGAGTCGCGCAGCTCGGTCAGCCAGCTGTCCGCGTGCTGCTCCACCAGCCGCACGCACCAGCCCAGCGCCTCGCTGCGGCTGCGGGCCACCCCGGCGGCCACCAGGGTGTCCAGCACCTGCCGCTCGGGCTGCCGCAGCCGGGTCATCACCGGCGCCGACACGGTGGTGAACAGGGCCCGGACGCCGTCGCACTCGACGCCCCAGGACACCTTCCGCCCGTACCGGTGCTCGGCCTCCCGGGCCACCCCGATCCGCGCCTCCCGGGTCCGTTCCCGGAACTCGGCGACCCGCCCTTCCACGGCGGACCGCCGCTCCGCCTCCGTGACGTCCTCGGCCAGCTCGGGGCCGGGGATCCGCCCGATCACCGTGATCTCCTCGCGGTCGACCGCGACCTCCACGAGTTCGACGAACAGCCCCTCGGGGAGCCGCCCGGCGAACCAGCCGCGGACCGCTGCAAACTCTTCCGCTGTAATCATGTAATCAGTGTTACTCGCCGAAGCACGTTCGCAAAGCCCCGAGCCGGCCCGGTCTCAGGGTCGGGCCCGGACTCAGCTGCTGCAGTCGCAACCGTCACAGCAGCAGTCGCAGCACTCGACGCCCTCGCAGCCCGCCGAGCAGCAGTCGCAGCAGTCCACGTCGCAGCAGTCGTTCCGCTGGCAGAAGCCCTCCCGCCGCTGGCGGGTGAACGGGTCGTTGTGATCGCAGCAGAGCAGCTGGCAGGTGCAGGCCATCAGCGCCCACATCGCGCAGCCGGCCAGGGTCCCGCGGCGCGGCGGCTCCGGCGGCTGCCCGCCCGCCCAGCCGTGACCCGGCCCGCCCGGGCCACCCGGGCCACCCGGGAAGGGCCCGCCCGGACCGCCAGGCCCACCCTGATAGGGACCGCCGCCCTGGAACGGCCCGCCCGGATACGGCTGCTGCGGCGGGTAGGGCTGCTGGTACGGGTTCTGCGGCGGCTGCTGGTACGGCCCACCCTGATAGGGCCCGCCCTGGTACGGCCCACCCTGGTACGAACCGTGCGCCCCCACCGCGCAGCCGGGCCCGCCGTGCTTGAAGACCCGGTCCACCGCCTGCCCGGTCTCGTGCGCCAGCAGCACGTGGACCAGCGCGCGCTCGGTGAACTCCACGTCCTTGAGCGCCAGCCGGATCCCGTGCACCGCGTCCCGGCAGAGCCGCTCGGCCTCCGTCCGGCTGGTGCCGGTGGCGGTCAGCGGGTTCCAGGCGCCCGCGGCGTCGTCCGCCGCCTGGTCCTCGGCGGCGTCCAGCAGGTGCGCCAGCCGCCCGAAGAGCCGGCCCGCCTCGCGCAGGGCGGTCGCGTTGCCCGGCCGCCCGGCGAGCACCGCGGTGTGCGCGAACGCGGCGGCGGTGGCGGTCTCGGTCGGCTCGGTGACCAACAACACCGAGCTGCCCAGGCCGGCCGCCCGCTCGACCTCGTCCTGCCGGGCCGCGGCGCTGAGCAGCACCTCGGTGTCGAAGCCCACCAGGGTCGCGCTGCCCGCGCTCTGCCGGTCCCAGCGCCTGGCCACCGCACGAGCCCCGGCCGCCACCGGGCGCCGGGCGAAGACGCCGTCCGCGTCCAGCACGTGGTCGCGCACCTTCACCGAGGCCAGGGCCAGCGAGACGGCCGCGGCGAGCCGGGCCCCCTCCCCCTTGGCCACCTGCGCGGTGCGCATCCCGCGCAACGGGCACGGCCCGGCGGTGCGCCGCCCGGTCTCCGCCGCCGCACCGCTCCGCTGGGCCTCCACCAGGACCGAGATGATCAGCCCGTCGTAGTTGGTCGCGGTCCGGGCCAGCTGCCCGTGGTCGTCGCGCAGCGCCAGGCAGAGCCCGCACAGATGGGCCAACCACGAGGTCTGCAGCTTCTCCGACAGCCGGTGCCGGCACGGCCTGATGATTCCGAACACGGTCAAACCCCTCATCCGCGCCTCCCGGCGCCCCCGTTGATCGGGCGTCATCTTAGAGGGACGGATCACCCGATCGGGTCAGGGCCCGATCGGGCCCCGGCTCCCCCGGGCCGGACCGCCGCCCGCCTGACGGGCCGTCCGACCGCGAACCGCCGAGAGCTACGTCACACCGCCCGCCCCCACCGGCCGTTGGCCGCATCCGGCACTCCCGGGACCCCTGGGCTCCTTCGGACGAGCACCGGCCGTAAAACGCTCAAGGCCCCTCCCGGATGATCCCGGGAGGGGCCTTGATGTTGGTGGAGCTGAGGGGATTCGAACCCCTGACCCCCTCGATGCGAACGAGGTGCGCTACCGGACTGCGCCACAGCCCCAACGAGAAGAAACAATAGCACCTTCTGGAGGGGCCCCGTGACCACCCCTGCTGGTGGGGCGGGGTGGGGCGGGGTGGGCTACTCGCCGACCGCGCGGGGGCGGTCGACCGGCGGGGTCTCGTACTGGTCGAAGAGCGGGGTGTGCGGGGGCTCGGCCGGGCGGCCCGAGGTCCAGGTGCCGGGGGCGGCCAGGTCGAGGCCGCGGGTGATCCGCGGGGCCACCGGGGCGGTGACGTAGGTGGGCAGCGGCACCGGGACCGGCTCCCAGGAGTCGGGGCCGGCGGCGGCGCGCTCGCGCAGGCCGTCCACCCACTCCTGGTGGTCGGTGGCCTCGACCAGCTCCTGGCCGGCCGCCCGGGGCTGGGTGCGGTCCGCCGTGGGCGCGGGCGCGACGGACCCGGCCGCGGCGTCCGCGGCGGCCACCGCGACGGTGACCGCCGAGCGGACCTGCTCGCGCTCGCGCAGCCGCTGGGCGGCCTGGGCGGCCCGGACCCGGTCCAGCTTCACCTCGTAGCGCTGGCGCTCCAGCCGCCGCAGGTGGCGGATGTAGAGGGTGAGCAGCACCGCCGGCAGCGCCGGCGCCCAGAGGAAGGTGACGCCCGCCACCGCCGCGACGATGGCGCCGAGCGCGAAGGCCAGGAAGAGCAACGTGACCATCCGCCGGCGCCGGGCCAGCAACCGGGCCCGCCGGTCGGCACCCGGCCCGCCCACGGGCATGCCGGACGGCTGCCCCGCCGGTGCCGGGGCGACTGCCGGGGTCGGCGCCGGAACCGGGGCCGGGACGTCGCCCGAGGCGGCGTCAGGCCCACCGTCCAGGTCCAGGCCGGTTCGGTCCGCGCCGGTTCGGGCCGTGCCGAAGCCCGCGCCGGTGCCGCTCGCGCCGGGCCCGCACTGGTCGGGGCCGGACACGTCGGAGTCGGGCGCGTGGGAATCGTCGTCGGCGAGGACCCGGGACGCCCGCCGCTCCAGCGCCGACCGCCCGGCGAGCAGGCGGATGGCGGTGCTGAAACGTTCGGTCGGGCGCGCTTCGTTGAGCTCGTCCTGCCTGCGGAGCCACATGGGCACCAGATAGGCAGCCCAGGCCCCTACGATGACCGCGTAGATGAGGCCGCTACTGCTCACGTTTCACACCGTACGGGCGAGGGATAAGGGCGGACAGCAATTTGACGCGGCGTGTCGCCGTGCCAAGCTGATTCTCTGACTATTTTGCCGATGTTTGTCACCGCTTGCCGCGGTGGCGATGCCATATCGATATGAATTTCGAACACTTATTCAATTACCTTGTGTGCCAGCGTTCCAGCAGCCCTTCCGGGACCTCCTCGGCGGTCAACGCGTAGACCAGGTGGTCCCGCCAGTCGCCGTCGATGTGCAGGTAGCGCGGGCGCAGTCCCTCCGAACGGAAGCCGAGCTTCTCCACCACCCGGCGACTGGGCCGGTTCTCCGGCCGGATGCAGACCTCCACCCGGTGCAGGCCGAGCGCCTGGAAGCAGTGGTCCACCCCGAGCGCCACGGCGGTCGGCATGATGCCGCGCCCGGCCACCGACTCGTCGATCCAGTACCCGACATTCGCCGAGCACATCGACCCCCAGGTGATCCCCCCCACCGTCAATTGTCCGACCAGTTCTCCGCGGTAGAGCAGCACGAAGGGCAGCATCCGCCCGGCGACCGCCTCCCGGCGCAGGTAGCGCACCATCTGGCGGTAGGTCGGCCGCGGTCCGGCCGCCCGGCCCAGCGGCACCGGCGGCACGGTGGCCTCCCAGCGGCGCAGCCAGTCGCGGTTGCGCCGGCTGGCCTCCTGCCAGGCCTTGCGGTCGCGCAGCCGGATCGGCCGCAGCACGATCTCGCCCTCGCGCAGCTCCACCGGCCAACCGGCGCTCAGCTCGCCCTCCCGGGGGGCTCGGGCGGACGCGGGTGGTCTCCGCCGCCCAGCTGGTCGACGGCGTGCGCCAGCAGCGGCTCCAGCACCGCCAGGCCGTCCTTGACCCCGCCGGTGGAGCCCGGCAGGTTGACGATCACGGTCCGCCCGGCCAGACCGGCCAGGCCCCGGGAGAGCGCCGAGGTGGGCACCTTCTCCCGGCCGTACGCGCGGATCGCCTCGGCGATGCCGGGGATCTGGCGGTCGATCACCCGGGCGGTCATCTCGGGGGTGAGGTCCATCGGCGAGATCCCGGTGCCGCCGGTGGTCAGCACCACGTCGTAGCCGGCCGCCACCGCCTCGCGCAGCGCCTGCTCGACCGGCTCGCCGTCCGGCACCACCCGCGGCCCGTCCACCGCGAAGCCCATCCGGCGCAGCCCCTCGACCAGCAGCGGGCCGCCCTTGTCGGCGTAGACCCCGGCCGAGGCGCGGTTGGAGACGGTGACCGCGAGCGCCCTCACGAGCCCTCCCCGCGCACCCAGTCGCCGCTCTTGCCGCCGGTCTTGGTGAGCACCCGGACGTCCTCGATCGCCGCGGCCTTGTCCACCGCCTTGACCATGTCGATCACGGTCAGCCCGGCCACCGCGACGGCGGTGAGCGCCTCCATCTCGACCCCGGTGCGGTCGGCGGTGCGCACGGTGGCGGTGATCTCCACGGCCTCGTCGGTCACCTCCAGGTCGAGGGTGACCCCGGAGATGGCGATCGGGTGGCAGAGCGGGATCAGCTCGGGGGTCTTCTTGGCGCCCATGATCCCGGCGATCCGGGCGGCGGCCAGCGCGTCGCCCTTGGGCACGCCCTCGCCGCGCAGCAGCTCCACCACCCGCGGCGCCACCCGCACCCGGCCGGCCGCCACCGCGGTGCGCACCGTGGTGGCCTTCTCGGAGACGTCGACCATGCGGGCGGCGCCCGTCTCGTCCACGTGGGTCAGGCGGTCGCCGGGGGGTGTGGTCACGTCAGTACTCCAGCAGAACGGGGTGAATACCGCGCTACCGTACCGCTCCGCCCGCGCCGGATCCCGGCCGGTCCGTCAGGAGGACGGTGGCACTACGCCGAAGGGCCGAGCGCCGGGGTGCCCGGGCCCCGTCACGGGGCCAGCAGGACCACCTCGACGCGCTCCCCGGCCGCCACCGCCACGGTCTCCTCGGGGACCACGATCAGGCAGTTGGCCCGGGCCAGCGCCCCGACCAGGTGCGAGCCCTCGCCGCCGACCGGCGCCACGGTGCCGTCCGCGGCCGTGTACCAACCGCGCAGGAACTGCCGCCGCCCGGCCGGCGAGCGCAGCGCACCGGTGAGGAGCGCGCGGGTCCGCGGGCGGTGGACGTCCGGGGCGCCGAGCATGGTGCGGATCACCGGGCGGACGAAGAGCTCGAAGGAGATGTAGGCGCTGACCGGGTTGCCCGGCAGCGCGAGCAGCGGGATGCCGGCCGGGCCCTCACCGATCCGGCCGAAGCCCTGCGGCTTGCCCGGCTGCATCTTCAGCCGCCGGAAGTCCATCCCCGCGTAGTCCTGGAAGACCTCCTTGACCACGTCGTAGGCGCCCACGCTGACCCCGCCACTGGTGACGATCAGGTCGGCGCGGCCCACCTGCTCCTCCAGCACCGCGCGCAGCAGCGCCGCGTCGTCCGGCACCCCGCCCACCCGGAAGGCGACCGCGCCGGCCTCCTGGGCGGCGGCGGTGAGGGTGAAGCTGTTGGAGTCGGAGATCTGCCCGGGGCCCACCGGCTCGCCCGGCTGCACCAGTTCGCTGCCGGTGGAGAGCACCACCACCCGCGGTCGGGGGCCGACCTGCACCGTGCCGCGCCCGATCGCGGCCAGCAGGCCGAGCTGGGTCGGGCCGAGCCGGGTACCGGCGGTCAGCACCGTCTCGCCGGCCCGGATGTCGCTGCCCCGGCGGCGGATGTGCGCGCCCTCGGCGACGTCCCGCAGGACCCGGACCTCCTCGCCGGCCACCGGCGCACCCATGCTGTCGGCGGCCGTGCCGGTGCCGCGCCCGCCGTCGGTCCACTCGACCGGGGCGACCGCCTCGGCGCCGGGCGGCACCGGCGCACCGGTCATGATCCGGGCGGCCTGCCCGGGACCGACCTTGGGCAGGGTGCCGGCCCCGGCCGCGATGTCGCCGACCACGGCGAGCACCGACGGGTACCGCTCGGTGGCACCGACGGTGTCGGCGGTGCGCACCGCGTAGCCGTCCATCGAGCTGTTGTCGAAGGGCGGCAGGTCGCCGGCGGCGACCACGTCCTCGGCCAGCCGGCAGCCCTGCGCGTCGAGCAGGGGCAGCTCGACCGGGGGCAGTGGGGCGACCGTGGCGAGCACATCGGCCAGGTGCTCGTCGACGGTCCAGTGGCGATCACCCGGGGCCGCGCCCCCGCACGCGTCGGGGGTGCTGCCGCTCTGTTCGGTCATCGCCACTGCCGCCTCTCCTCAAGGTCAGCCCCGCGGCCCCGGCGGCCGGGGGCGGTTGGCCCCGGCGCTGCTCAGTCCCGCAGCTCGGTGGCCACGAACTCGCGCAGCCAGCTGCGGAACTCCGGGCCCAGGTCGGCCCGCTCGCTGGCCAGCCGGACGATCGAGCGCAGGTAGTCGGCGCGGTCCCCGGTGTCGTAGCGACGGCCGTCGAAGAGCACGCCGTGCACCTGGCCGCCCTCCTCCAGGCTGAGCGTGGCCAGCGTGCGCAGCGCGTCGGTCAGCTGGATCTCGCCGCCGCGGCCGGGCTCGGTCTTCTTCAGCACCTCGAAGACCGCCGGGTCCAGCACGTAGCGGCCGATCACCGCGTAGTTGGACGGCGCGTCGGCCGGCTCCGGCTTCTCGACCAGGTCGGTGACGTGGAAGACGTCCTCGCCGAAGCCGTTGGCCTGCACCGCGGCGCAGCCGTACAGGTGGATCTGCGAGGGGTCGACCTCCATCAGCGCCACCACCGAGCCGCCCAGCTCCTGCTGGACCTCGATCATCCGGGAGAGCAGCGGGTCGCGCGGGTCGATCAGGTCGTCGCCCAGCAGCACCGCGAACGGCTGGCCGGCCACGTGCTGCTCGGCCACCAGCACCGCGTGGCCCAGGCCCTTGGGATCACCCTGACGGACGTAGTGCATGTTGGCCAGCGAGACCGACTCCTGCACCCGGCGCAGCTTGTCCGCGTCACCCTTGCGGGAGAGCAGCTCCTCCAGCTCGTAGGCCCGGTCGAAGTGGTCCTCCAGGGCGCGCTTGTTGCGGCCGGTGACCATCAGTATGTCGGAGAGGCCGGCCGCGGAGGCCTCCTCGACGACGTACTGGATCGCGGGCTTGTCGACGACCGGCAGCATCTCCTTGGGCGTGGCCTTGGTGGCCGGCAGAAACCGGGTTCCCAGACCAGCGGCAGGCACGACGGCCTTGGTGACGGGCATGCGGGAGTTCGTCGTCATGCTTTGACCTTACTCAGGCAGGTTGCCTGCCCTGACCGGCCGCTGAGGCCGCTCGATCAGGAACGGGCCTCGTCGGCGCCGGTCACGGCAGCGACAGTACGGGCGGCGCCGGGGTGGGCGATCGGGCCCGGACCAGCGCAGGGCGACAGATTACCGTGCCTTTCCGAACTCCTTTCCCGCCCGCGGAGCCGGTCGGCCACCGCCGCGGCGCCGCCGCGCGCCCGTTCGATCCGTTCGATCCGCTCGGCCTGCTCGGCCCGCTCGGCCTGCTCGGCCTGCTTGGCCGCGGTCAGCGCGCGGTCGGCCGCGCGCAGCAGCGGGACCGGGTGGCTGCCGTCCGCGGGCAGCACCGCGATCCCGGCCGTGGCCCACAGCCCGTTGCCGCCGCCCGGACCCGGCCGCGGGGCCTCGGCCGAGCGGGCCGCGGCCGGGCGGGGCGCGGCCGACCAGGGGGTGCCGGACCAGTCGAGCAGCCGGTGCCGGCTCACCACCCAGCAGAGCCGCTCGGCCACCGCCGCCGCGCCCGCCGCCCCGGTGTCCGGCAGCAGCACCAGGAACTCGGTGCCGCCGTACCGCCCCAGGGTGTCGGTGCGCCGCACCTCCAGCCCGAGCCGCTGGGCCAGGTCACGCAGGATCGCCTGGGCCCGGCCGCGCCCCTGTTCCGCGGTGAGCGCCTCGAAGCCCTCCACCTCCAGCAGCAGCACGGCCAGCTCGCGCGCCGGCTGCCCGGGCGGGACCCGGCGGCAGCGGTCCACCTCGTGTTCCAGGGTCAGTTTGAGGTGGTCCAGGTTGGCCACCCCGGTCAGCGGGTCGCGGGCCGCGCTGCGGGCCAGCTCGGCGCACCGCCGCTCCAGCTCCGCGACCTGCCGCTGCAGCCGCTCGGTCAGCTCGGCGGCGGCCCGGTCCTTGCGGCGCCGGCGCACCGCGAGCAGCGCGCCGAGCCCGGCCAGCGGGGTGCCGAGCAGCGCGGCCGCCTGCGTCAGCAGCTCGGGGGGCACCGCACTGCCTGCCATCGAAGACTCCCTCACGACCAGGGGAACGGGACCAAGGGGAACCGGCGCGGAACGTCGGGGCCGGCGCGGAACGTCGGAGCGAACGTGGAACCGGAGCGAACGGGTGCGAGAGGATCGTCGGACCACAGATGCGCATGAGGAGCGGCCGTGACCGACGATCCCTTGTACAACGACAAGGCGGCCCTGCGGTCACAGCTGCTGGCCGCCCGGCGCGCCCTGTCCCCCGAACGGCGGGCAGCGGCCGCGCTGGCGCTGGCCGACCGGGTGCCGCCGCTGGTCCCCGCCGGGGCGACGGTGGCCGCCTACGTCTCGGTGGGCGCCGAGCCGGGCACCGGCCCGCTGCTCGACCTGCTGCACCGGCGTGGGGTGCCGGTGCTGCTGCCCGTGCTGCTGCCCGACAACGACCTCGACTGGGCGCCCTACCAGGGCCGCGAGCGGCTGGCCCCGGCCGCCCGCGGGCTGCTGGAGCCGACCGCGCCGCGGCTGGGCCCGGCGGCCGTCACCGGGGTCGGCCTGGTGCTGCTGCCGGGGCTGGCGGTGGACCGGCGCGGGCTGCGGCTGGGGCGCGGCGGCGGCTCCTACGACCGGGTGCTGGCCCGGCTGGCCGCGGCCGGCGCCGAACCGCTGCTGGCCACCCTGCTCTACGAGGACGAACTGCTGGCGCGGGTGCCGGCCGAGCCGCACGACCGGCCGGTGCACGCCGTGGTCACCCCGGCGGGGGTGCAGCGCTTCACCGACGGGTAGCGGCGGGGGCCGGCAGCAGCGGGGCGGGGCGAAACCCGGACGGGTCCCCCCGCGCGGTGCGGGGGGACCCGTCGGTCGATCAGCCGGCCGGCCGGCTCACGGGGTGAGGGTCAGCCGGTTCTTGGTCGCGCCGTCCACCGCGCTGCCGGTGTAGGCCCAGGTCAGCAGCTTGCCCTGGGACCAGAGCGTGGTCTGGTCGTTGTAGTTGGGACTGAACGCGTGGCCCGACTCGCCGCCCACGTTGATCCACCGCGAGGCGTCGAAGTCGCTCAGGTCCACCACCATGCGCATCGACGGGATCCAGTCCACGTCGTAGCCCTCGGCCGCGTTCCAGCCGGCCGCGTTCACCGCCGCCGCGCCACCGCCCAGGTTGACCGGGCCGCGGTTGAGCAGCCGGTGCGTGATCCCGGAGATCAGCGAGTCGTTCTCCACGCCCAGCGTCTGGTTCTTCAGGTTCAGCTGGTGCAGCCGGCCCCAGCTCCAGGTGGAGATGTCCTTGCCGAGGTGGGCGGTGAGGTCCTGGCGGGCGTCCTTCATCGCCTCCTTGAGGATGTTGTCCAGGCCGTGCTGCTGCTGGTGGTTGGAGTCGATGTAGGTCCACCACTGGCTGTTCGGGTTGGACAGCTGCTGGCGCACCACCTCCATCCAGCGGTCGCCGCCGTCCGGCTGCGCCTGGCTGGGGTTGCGGGTGCCGCACTGGGTGACCACCCGGGTCTCGCCGCCCACGGTGCCGCTCGGCTGGTTCGGGTCGGCCTTCTGCGCGACCAGCAGGCAGTCGCCCTGGGCGCGGACCGAGGCCGGGAACTTCTGCCCGAAGGCCAGGCTGAGCAGCTGGCGCCAGACGCCGTTGTAGTAGGCGGCGGCGGCCGAGTCCGGGTCCTGGTTGTAGTTCCAGTCCTTGAGCAGGTCCTGGGCCTGGCGCACGTACGGGTCGTTGATCTGCTCCTTGAGCAGCAGCGGGACCAGGGTCTTGGCCATCACGCTGGTGTTGTCCAGCTGCATCGACTGCATGTCGTCCGGCGAGATCTTGCCGCCGTTGGCCAGCTTGGCGGTGATCTGGTCGGTGATCTCCTTGGCCCGGGTCCCGTACTCCCAGTTGCTGCTCAGCAGGTACTTGTAGCTCGGGTCCACCACGGCCTGGTTGGCGGTGACGATGTAGCCGTTGGACGGGTTGTACGCGTAGGGCAGCGAGGCGAAGGGGATGTAGCCCTGCCAGTCATAGCTCGGGTCCCAGCCCGGGACCGGGTAGGTGCCGTCGCCCTTGGCCCGGACCGGGATGTTGCCCGGGGCCTGGTAGCCGATGTTGCCCGCGGTGTCGGCGTAGATCAGGTTCTGCGCGGGGGCCACGAAGTCGGCGGCGGCGGCGCGGAACTGGGTCCAGTTGGTCGCCTTGTCGAACTCGAAGACGGCGTCCATCGACTTGCCCGGGTCCAGCGCGCTCCAGCGCAGCGCCACGCCGTAGCCGCTGGTGCCGCGGTCCGGGGCGGCGTTGCCGACCGGCGCGTAGGTGCCGACCTGCTGCTGCTCGGTGCTCTGGTCGGAGATCAGCGGTCCGTTGTCGGTGCTCCGGACGGTGATCACCCGGTCCGGGCCGCCGGCCACCTTGATGGTCTCCTGGCGGGTGGTGAACTGCTTGTCCGTCCCGTTCTCCAGGTAGGTGTTCGGGCCGGTGATCTTCTCCAGGTAGAGGTCGGTGACGTCGGCCGGCATGTTGGTCAGGCCCCAGGAGATGCTCTGGTTGTGGCCGATCACCACGCCCGGCATCCCGGCGAAGGTGAAGCCGCTGACGTCGAACGGGCAGCTCGCGCTGACCGACCGGCAGTGCAGGCCCATCTGGTACCAGGTGTTGGGCAGGCTCGGACCCAGGTGCGGGTCGTTGGCCATCAGCGGCTTGCCGGTGGTGGTGTTGGTGCCCGAGACCACCCAGGAGTTGGAGCCGATGCCGGAGCCCTGCGGGCCGAGCAGCTGCGGCATGCTGCCCATCTGGGTGGTGATGTCCTGCAGCAGCCCCTGGGTCAGCGCCGCGCTCTGCGGGGAGACCGGGTTGGGGTTGTTGCTGCCGGCCGGCGGCTGGTAGTTGCCACTCTTGTCGACCGTGCCGGTCTGCACGATGGTGCCGTTGCGGCTGTAGGGGTACTGCGGGTAGAGCTGGGCGATCTGGTCCGGGGTGAAGGTCTGGCTCAGCAGCGAGCGGTCGATCTCGTCCTGCAGGTTGCCGTTGAGCGTCCAGGCCATCGCCTTGAGCCAGGAGACCGAGTCCACCGGGGTCCACTGCTCGGGCTTGTAGCCGCTGTGCACGGTGCCCAGCAGGGTGTACTCCAGCGAGGCGCTGGCGCCGCCCGGGTGCTGGGCCAGCCAGGCGTTGACACCGTCGGAGAAGGACTGCAGGTACTGCTTGGTGGCCGGGTCCAGCTTGGTGTCGTACTCCTGCTGGGCCGTGTCGCGCCAGCCCATGGTGCGCACGAAGGCGTCCTGGTTGGCCTGGGAGGAGCCGAACATCTCGGCCAGCCGGCCCGAGGTGATGTGCCGGCGGACGTCCATCTCCCAGAACCGGTCCTGGGCCTGCACGTAGCCCTGCGCCTTGAACAGGTCGGCGGGCGTGTCGGCGTAGATCTGCGGGATCCCGTTGGCGTCCCGCTTGACGTCCACCGACGACCCCAGCCCCGGCACCTTGACGGTCCCGCTGACCTGGGGGAACGAGGCTTGCACGGTCTGTACCGCGTACCATCCGCCGGCGCCGGTGCCGGCCACCAGGAGCACGACGAGCACGAGCACGATCAGACGGGCGCGCCGGAACTTCTTGGAGCGGGGCGAGCGGGGCATCTGGGTCCTAGCGGCAGGGAGCGGGGCAACGTCACAAGAGCTGGGCGGCCGTGACCGCTCACCACATTAGGACGACTCAGGTGGCGCGAGCGCACGGGGGACACCCACGGTGGAACCAGGAGGGACCCTACCGGGCCTGGCTGAAGGGGGCGGCTCACCCATCCAGGTCAAAGATCAGGTAAAATGTTAGACTGGTTAACGATCCATCGGCCGATCGGCTGATCGGGTCCCCCGCGTCGTGTGATCGCCCATCGTCGTGCGATCGCCGTGCGGTGCGTCCCCACTGCGTCGTGCAGTGCGCCCTCCGGCGCCGCCCGACGCGCCCGGACGGGCCGCCACCCGACGAGTCGCGCGTTCGTCGCGCGATGTTCACCCGCCCGCCGGCGCCCAGAAGGCCGCCCGGGCGACCGCGCCACCACAGTGACCCCTCCCGTGCCGCCGGCCGACCTGCGCGAAGGCCGTCCCCGACCCCGAGGTGCCCCTGCGTGACCGTTGACCACTTGAACCGCCTGCTGCTCGAGTCCTCCGCCGTGCTGCTCGTCGCCGTCGTCGCGGTGCGGCTCTCCACCCGCTCCGGCCTGCCCAGCCTGCTGCTCTACCTCGGCATCGGGGTGGCGATCGGCCAGAACGGACTGGGCATCACCTTCGACGACGCCGAACTGACCCAGGTGCTCGGCTACGCCGCCCTGGTGGTCATCCTGGCCGAGGGCGGCCTCAAGGCCAGCTGGCGGGAGATCAGGCCGGTGCTGCCGGCGGCCGGCGTGCTGGCCACCCTCGGCGTCGGGATCAGCGTCTTCGCCACCGCGGCCGGCGCCCACTGGCTGGTCGGACTGGACTGGCGGATGTCGCTGCTGCTCGGCGCGATCGTCTCCTCCACCGACGCGGCCGCGGTCTTCTCGGTGCTGCGCACGGTCCCGCTGCCGGCCCGGCTGAGCGGCCTGCTGGAGGCGGAGTCCGGCTTCAACGACGCGCCGGTGGTGATCCTGGTGGTCGCCTTCGCCACCACCGGGCCGGTGGACTCCTGGTACCTGCTGGTCGTCAAGATCGTCGCGGAACTGGCGATCGGCACCGCGGTCGGGCTCGCCGTCGGCAAGCTGGGCGCCTTCGGGCTGCGCCAGGTGGCGCTGCCGTCCAGCGGCCTGTACCCGATCGCGGTGCTCGCCCTGACCTCCTTCGCCTACGCGGGCGGCGCGCTGCTGCACGGCTCGGGCTTCCTCGCCGTCTACGTCAGCGCGGTGCTGCTCGGCAACGCCAAGCTGCCGCACGGGCCGGCGGTGCGCGGGTTCGCGGACGGGCTGGCCTGGATCGGCCAGATCGGCATGTTCGTGCTGCTCGGCCTGCTCTGCACGCCCGCCACCATGGGGTCGGCGGTGGTGCCGGCGCTGGTGATCGGTCTGGTGCTGGTCCTCGTCGCCCGGCCGCTGTCGGTGCTGCTGACCCTCACGCCGTTCCGGCTGCCCTGGGCGGAGCAGGCGCTGCTCAGCTGGGCCGGCCTGCGCGGCGCGGTGCCGATCGTGCTGGCCACCATCCCGCTGGTGGGCGGAGTGCCGCACGCCCGGGACGTCTTCAACATCGTCTTCATCCTGGTGGTGGTCTTCACCCTGCTGCAGGGCCCGACGCTGCCCTGGCTGGCCCGTCGGCTGCGGATCTCCGAGGGCGCGATCGGCCAGGACCTCGGGATCGAGTCGGCGCCGCTGGAGCACCTGCACGGACACCTGCTCTCGGTCTCGCTGGCCCGCGGCTCGCGGATGTCCGGCGTCGAGGTGAGCGAGCTGCGGCTGCCGGCGGGGGCCGCGGTGACGCTGGTGGTACGCGAGGGCAGCAGCTTCGTGCCGGACCGCACCACGGTGCTGCGCGAGCTGGACGAACTGCTGGTGGTCACCACGGCGGCGGCCGAGGAGGCGACCGAGCTGCGGCTGCGGGCGGTGGACCAGGGCGGCAAGCTCGCGGGGTGGCTCGTGGGGCGGGATCGGTAGCGGCTCGATTGGTTGCACTGGCCATCGATTGCTCGCCAAAAGCCCCGCTTCTCCTTTCTCTATGCGCGTAGACAGCTTCGTCCGGTGCGCATAGAATGGCCGCGGGTACGCATCACCCGTGCGCGCCCGGCACAGAGGTATCAACAGACACCCGCAACATCTGCCTGATGCAGAGTTGGCGCGACCGCTCGGCGGCCGCGGTCCGCGACTCCTGGCCCCCGCTTCCATCGACGGCCAGCCGGACCCGGTATCAACCCCGGTCGACGCGCGAGAGGACGACTCTCGGCGCCGTCGGGGCTTTCCCACCCCCTCGTCGGTGCTACCAGGTAGCAGGAAGGACCGACCGTGGCGGTTCGCCGAACGGTCGACAACCCCGAGACGGCAGCCCTGCCCGCCGCCGCCGCGCCCACCCGGGTCGGCTACGGCACGCTGCTGCGCACCCCCGGCGCCTGGACGTTCCTGGTCCCCGCCTTCGCCGCCCGGCTGCCCTACGCGATGCTCAGCCTGGCCATCGTCCTGCTGATCCGCCAGACCAACGGCTCCTACGGCGTGGCCGGCACCGTGGCCGCCGTCGCCGCGGTCGCCCAGGCCCTGGTCGGGCCGCAGACCGGCCGGCTGGCCGACCGCTTCGGCCAGGCCGCCGTGCTGGTCCCCAGCGTGCTGGTGCACGCGGTCTCGGTCGGCGCGCTGATCGCGCTCGCCCTCGGCCACGCCCCGGTCTGGACGCTCTTCGCGGCCGGCGCCCCGGCCGGCGCCACCGTGCCGCAGATCGGCGCGATGGTCCGGGCCCGCTGGGTGGCCAAGCTGGCCGAGCAGCCGCCGGCCCACCTCAACACCGCCTTCGCCTTCGAATCGGTCACCGACGAGTTCACCTTCGTGATCGGCCCGGTGCTGGCCGGCGCCATGGCCACCGCCGTCTCGCCGGCCGCCGCGCTGATCGCCGAGGCCACACTCACCGTGGTGGGCGGGCTGGCCTTCGCTGCCCAGCGGCGCACCGCCCCCGCCCGGCACCTGCCCGAGCCCGGCGTCCGCCGGACCTCGGCCCTCGCCTCCCCCGGCGTCCGGCTGCTGGCCGGCGTCTTCCTCGGGGTCGGCAGCGTCTTCGGCGGCATGCAGATCTCCGTCACCGCCACCGCCCAGGCCGCCGGCCAGAGCGGCCTGGCCGGCGTCGTCTACGGCATCTTCGCCGGCGGGTCGATGCTGGCCGGCGTGCTCTACGGCCTGGTGGCCTGGCGGCGCTCGGCCCAGCAGCGGATGCTCGGCTGCTACGCGCTGCTGGTGGTCGGCTGCTCGACGCTCTGGGCGATGCCCAACCTGACCACGCTGGCCGTCGCCGGCCTGGTCTGCGGCCTGGCCATCGCGCCGACCCTGATCACCGGCTACATGCTGGTCGAGACCCTGGTCGCCGACGGCGCCAAGACCGAGGCCTTCACCTGGCTGACCGGCGCGATCGGCCTCGGTCTCGCGGTCGGCTCGACCGTGGCCGGACCGCTGATCGACGCGAACGGTTCGTGGGCCGGGTTCCTGGTCCCGCTGGCCGGCTCGGGCCTCGGCCTGGTGGCGCTGGTCACGTTCCGGCGGCTGCTGGTGGCTCCGGGCGCGCAGACCCGTACCGTTGCCAGGAGCGGCAGTGCGGTGGCCTCGCTGGTCGGGGCCTCGGAGCGCTGAGCGGAGCGGCGAGCAGGCCACCGGGCGGACGTCGAGTGTTCGGCGGCCGGGTGTCGCCCCGCGGGAAGCGGCGGGGCGGCATGGATCGGCGCGGCCGGTCGGGCACCGACCGGGGGCCCGCCGGGCACCAGCCGGGCGCCGACCGAACGGGGCGGGCGCTGGACTGATCAAGCGGAATGCCGCATCATGGACCGTCGTTAGCACTCATCAGGCGAGAGTGCCAGGAGGAAGACAAGTGCCCACGTACCAGTACCAGTGCACCGAGTGCGGCAACGGCCTTGAGGCGGTGCAGAAGTTCACCGACGAGGCGCTGACCGTGTGCCCGAACTGCGACGGCAAGCTGCGCAAGGTCTTCTCCGCCGTGGGCGTGGTCTTCAAGGGCTCCGGCTTCTACCGCACGGACAGCCGCTCCTCCTCCAGCAGCTCGGTCGGCTCCTCGTCGTCCGGGTCCGCCGGCTCGGCGAGCTCGTCGGGCGGTTCCTCGACTCCGGCCGCCTCCTCGGCCTCCTCCTCGAGCGGCTCGTCCTCGAGCTCCTCGGCGTCCACCTCGAGCTCGTCCGCGGCGAGCTGAGGCCCGCCGCTGCGGCGGCTCGGGCCGGACGTGGCTCGAGCTGAGCCGCGCCGGGTCACCAGGCTCGTGCAGGCCCCTGTGGCACCCGATGGGTGCTGCGGGGGCCTTTGCGTTCTCCGCGCTCTCTGCGTTCTTCGCCCTCTCCGCGCTCTCTGCCCTCTCCGCGCTTTGCGTCCCTGGCATGGGCGGGGCGATGCGTTGGCGAGGGCGATGGGCCGTCCGAGGGACTCCGGTTGTCCACACCCCCGGGGTTGTCCACAGGGTCGGAACGGATTCCGGTGGGCGGCCGCGCCGTCGCGGATCCTGGTCGGGCTCGCAGATCCACCGAGTCGGCCCACCGGCCGGTTCCCCAGGGAGGCGATCCCGATGACCACCCACACGCACTCGCACGCGCACACGCCCGCGCTCACCACGCCGGCGCCCACCTCAGCGCTGCCCGCGACCACCCGCCCGTGCGGGCGGCAGCCGCCACCGCCGCGGCCCGCCGCGCCGCCGCCCCGGCGGGCCGTCCCCGAGTTCCGGCCGATCCGGGG
>NZ_JBNQTI010000109.1:3775-30418 GCF_050325825.1 Kitasatospora sp. LaBMicrA B282 | reverse complement strand
CGGGGGCCGCGCCGCCCCGGGCCTCCCCGCCCGCCCCGCCCGGCGCGGCTCCCCCGGGTCGGGCGGCGGACCTGGTGGTGCTGGCGCCCCGGGACGGCACCGGTGCCTACGCCGCCGATGCCGTCGAGGCGCAGGCGCTGATGCAGTCCGGCACGGCCCACCTCTACCTCGGGGTGGTCGAGCACCTGGGGGTGGTGGGTCCGCTGGTGCTGCCCGGCGCCTCGGCCTGCGGCCGCTGCCTGGGCCTGACCCGGACCGACCGGGACGCGGCCTGGCCCCGGCTGCTCGCCCAGATCGCGGCCGGCGGGTCCGCCCGGCCCCGCGAGCCGGCGTGCGACGGCGCGGTGGCCGCCGCCGTGGCCGGCCTCGCCGGACTGCACACGCTGCTGCTGCTGGACGGGGTGCGGCCGCCCAGCGTGGACGGCTGGTGCGAGGTCTCCGCCGAGGACGGCATGGTGCGCCGGCTGCGGCTCTCCCCGCACACCGACTGCGGCTGCTTCTGGCGCTGACCCCGCTGCGACTCCACCTCGAGCGGTCCCCGACACCTTCCGGATACGGTCTCGAGCCAACGGGTGCGCCTCAGCACCCGGAACTCCGACCGAGCCACGGCCCGGGCCCGGGCCGGGTCCTGAAAGCGAGCGGGCACAATGGCCTAGTGACCGCCGTCCCCCGGCCGCCGCAGCCGCGGTGGTCACCGGCACACGTTCGATTGGGAGGCCCCGGTGAGCGATCTTCCGCGCAAGGCTGTGACCCGCACGGCGCGGCTCGCCGCCCTGCCGCTCGGAATAGCGGGGCGCGCCACGCTCGGCCTGGGCAAGCGGATCGGCGGCCGGTCCGCCGAGGTGGTCACCGCCGAGCTCCAGCAGGCCACCGCGGACCAGCTGTTCAAGGTCCTCGGTGAACTCAAGGGCGGCGCCATGAAGTTCGGGCAGGTGCTGTCGGTCTTCGAGGCGGCGCTGCCGGAGGAGGTGGCCGGCCCCTACCGGGCCGCCCTGACGAAGCTTCAGGACGCCGCGCCGCCCATGCCGGCCGCCTCGGTGCACGCGGCGCTCTCCCAGCGGCTCGGCCGGGACTGGCGGGCCAACTTCCGCAGCTTCGACGACCGGCCGGCCGCCGCGGCCTCGATCGGTCAGGTGCACCGGGCCGTCTGGCAGGACGGGCGAGCGGTCGCGGTGAAGGTCCAGTACCCGGGCGCGGGCGACGCCCTGCTCTCCGACCTCGCCCAACTCAGCCGGGTCGCCTGGCTGCTCGGCCCGCTGATCCCCGGCCTGGACATCAAGCCGCTGATCGCCGAGCTGCGCAACCGGGTCGCCGAGGAGCTGGACTACGGCCTGGAGGCCGAGGCCCAGCGGGTGCACGCCGAGGTGTTCGCCGACGATCCGGACATCCGGGTGCCGGGCGTGGTGGCCCAGGCCGACCAGGTCCTGGTGACCGAGTGGATGGACGGCACCCCGCTGGCCGAGGTGATCACCGGTGGTGCCAAGGGCGAGCGCGACCGGGCCGGCCACCTGCTGGCCAGGTTCCTCTTCGCCGGCCCGGCCCGCACCGGCCTGCTGCACGCCGACCCGCACCCGGGCAACTTCCGGCTGCTGAAGGACGACGGTCCGGTGGGCGGCTGGCGGCTCGGAGTGATGGACTTTGGCACGGTGGACCGGTTGCCCGGCGGGCTGCCCCGCCCGATCGGGGACTCGCTGCGGATGGCGCTGGCCGGGGACGCGGTCGGGGTGCTGGAGATGCTGCGGGCCGAGGGCTTCGTGAAACCGACCATCGAGCTCGACCCGGACGCGGTGCTGGACTACCTGCGCCCGATCATCGAGCCCGCCGCGGTGGACGACTTCCACTTCACCCGGGCCTGGATGCGGGCGCAGGCCGCGCGGATCGCCGATCCCCGCTCCCCCGCCTACAACCTGGGCAAGCAGCTCAACCTGCCGCCGGACTACCTGCTGATCCACCGAGTCACGCTCAGCACCATCGGCGTGCTCTGCCAGCTCGGCGCCCAGGCCCCGTTCCGCAGCGAGATGCTCACCTGGCTCCCCGGCTTCGCGCAGGAGTGACCGGCCCCGCCGATCGGTGACCGGGGACGGCGGTGCCCCGGCACCCGCCGATCGGGTGCCGGGGCACGGTTGCCGTCCGGGTCCAACACTGTGGTGCGGGTCCAACACTGTGGTCCTACGCCAGGCGGTCCCCCGGCCGGCCGCGGCCGGGGGGATCGCCGACGGTCAGAGGACCACCGCGGCGAGGGCCTTGCGGGCCCGCAGCGAGGCGCGCTCCGCCTTGCGGCGCAGGCGCACGGCGCGGGCCAGGCGTTGGTCCTCCGCCTCCTGGAGGCGTGCTTGCATATGGGTTCGGGCCAGGTTTTCGTGCATGAGATGCATTTCCAGGGTCCTGTTCTGGATCAGAAGTTCGGTGGTCTGCTCGGCGCGGGCCTTGGGCCCTGCGGTGATCGCCATGTCGTGGTCCTGCTCGTAGTGCGTCGGGTAGGGAGTCTCTGCTGCCGCTGCATCAGCCTGGGCAAGGGCGATGCGAACGGAGTGGCGCAGTGCGCCGTCCGCCGGGGGGCATTCCCGGTGGACCGCTGCTCGATGGGCCGGGTTCACGCCATGACCTCGGTCTTGCGCGGGCGACCACGCGGCCGCTTCCGGGCCACCACGACACCCTGGACGAACAGCTCGCCGCCCCAGACGCCCCACGGCTCGCGGCGCTCGAGCGCGCCGGCCAGGCAGGCCGCCTTCACCGGGCACGTGCCGCAGAGGGACTTCGCGTACTCGACGTCAGCCGGGGTCTCGGCGAAGAAGACCTCGGGGTCGAAGGAGCGGCACGGGATGGGGGCGCCAAGAGTCTCGGCGTCGTCGAGCGCGGTGATCTGCATGAGGGAACCTTCCGGAGGAGGGAACTGGGCGGGCGGGGCCTGGGTCGGCGTTGTCGGCGGTACGGACGTGAGGGGCGGCGTGATGACCGTGGACACTGATGCGTCTTCCTCGTCTGAGTTGTGGTTCCGGTCCAGCGGGCTGGTGGGCTGGGCCGGAGGCCCCGAGGGGCCTGGTGGTCTGTCGTACCGGACAAAACAAGAGGGCCGCGGATCCCGGTGTTCGGGTTCCGCGGCCCTGGAGGGTGCCGACCTGAGGGTGCCTCAGGTTCGTTCTCTCCAGGGTTCAGGCCCGCGGAAGGCCCGGTTCCGGATGGCTTCGGCGCCGATAAAGGCGGCCTCGGCCAGGTCGATCTGCTGCTCGTCCTGCTTCTGGGCGGCTCCGGCACCGATGACCTGCAGATAGGCGCCATGCTTGGCTGCCGCATCCACCGCCTTCGGTGCCTCGGTCGGTCGGCCGTCGCGCATCACGCGAGGGGAGCCGGCGACAACGGAGGCCCAGCCGAGGGACAGACCGGTCTCGACACCGCTGCCCGTGCAACCGCTGCCCAGGACACTGGTGCGCAGGGCACCGGTGACACCGGTCACGTCGACACGAGTGGCGTCGAGGCCCAGACCGCCGCCGACACCCGAGAGCGAGACTCCGCCCATGGCGGAAAGACGCGAGCAAGCGGAAACAGCGATCTGGCCAGTCAGTTTGGTGTTCATCTTCTTGGTCTCCACTGTCTTCGCCTCCTCTCGGCGTCTCGCGGTGCCCAGTCCCCCGGGCTCCGGTTTTCGGATGTTCGGTCGGTCTTGCTGCCCTGCGGCGAAGCAGGGGTCAAGCGATTGTGCGCAGGGGAAAGCCGGTCCGGGTCAGCCCCCGATCGGCTCCGCGGTCTCGTCCCCTTGACCGCTCCGGCAGGCTATTGCGCTTCGTGTGCAGCGCGCAAACTATTTTTCCGGCGAGTTCCGGGACTCTTCCCGGAGCTCCTCGAACGGCTCCCCCGACAGCTCCTGCCGAGCCTGCTCCGCGTCGTCCGCGGCGAGGTCGCCAGCGGCTTCACCCGAGAGGTCGTCCGCTTCGGCGGCCTGGTCCTCATCGGGGTCTTCCCCCGCACACAACGACAGCACGGCAGCCCCGTACTTGTCCAGTTTCATGGCGCCGACGCCGGAGATCAGGCTGAGCTCCCCGGTGCTGGTGGGGGCGTCCTCGGCGATCGCCATCAGGGTCGCGTCGGTGAAGACCACGTAGGCCGGGACGCCCTGCTCCTTGGCCCGCCGCGAGCGCCACTCGCGCAGCCGCTCGTACAGGCCCTCGTCCATCGCGGAGGGGCAGCCCTCGCAGCGGCGCAGCTTGCGCTCCACCGCCTCGGTCAGGGTGCGGCCGCAGACCCGGCACTTGACCGGGCCGCGCGGCGCCCGCCGACCGGCCGACCGCTCCACCCCGCCCTCCGCCGAGCCGCGCCCGCGGGAGGTGCGCTGCCCCGCCGCCGACCCGGGCCGCAGCCCGTCCAGGAAGCGGCTGGGCTTGCGACTGGCCCGCCCGCCCGGCGAGCGGGACAGCGCCCAGGAGAGCGAGAGGTGCGCCCGGGCCCGGGTCACCCCGACGTAGAGCAGCCGGCGCTCCTCCTCCAACTGTTCGTCGGTCTTGGCGTAGATGATCGGCAGCGTGCCCTCGGTCAGGCCGACCAGGAAGACGGCGTCCCACTCCAGGCCCTTGGCCGCGTGCAGCGAGGCCAGGGTGACCCCCTCGACCGCCGGCGCGTGCTGGGCGGCGGCCCGGGCGTCCAGCTCGGCGACGTAGGCGGACAGGTCGGCCGGCTCGCCGGCCCCCCGCCGGGCGGTCTCGAACTCCTCGGCGAGCCGGACCAGGGCGGCCAGCGACTCCCACCGCTCGCGCACCGCGCCGGAGCCGGCCGGCGGGGTGGCGGTGAAGCCCCGGGAGGCCAGCACGGCCCGCACCTGGGCCGCCAGGTCGGGCGCGCCCGCGGTCAGCGGGTCGTCCCCGGACCGGGCGGCCCCGCGCAGCAGCAGCCCCGCCTCGCGCACCTCGGGCCGCTCGAAGAACCGCTCGGCCCCCTTGAGCTGGTAGGCCAGCCCGAGGTCGGCCAGCGCCTGCTCGTAGACCTCGGACTGGCTGTTGGTGCGGAACAGCACCGCGATCTCGCTGGCCCGCACCCCCTGGTCCATCAGCTCCTTGATCCGGTACGCGGTGCTCTCGGCCTCGGTCGGCTCGTCGGCGTACTCCACGAAGACCGGTTCGGGGCCGGCCGGGCGCTGCGAGACCAGCTCCAGCCGGTGCCGGGCCGCCGCCCCGCGGGCCTGCGCCAGCAGCCCGTTGGCCAGCTGCACCACCTGCGGGGTGGAGCGGTAGTCGCGGACCAGCTTCACCACGGTGGCGTCGGGGTGCTTGACCCGGAAGTTCAACAGGTAGTCGGGGGTGGCCCCGGTGAAGGAGTAGATGGTCTGGCTGGCGTCGCCGACCACGCACAGGCTGGCGCCCGCACCGCCGCCGGTCCACTGGTCGAGCAGCCGCTGCTGGAGCGGCGAGACGTCCTGGTACTCGTCGACGGTGAAGTGGCGGTACTGGGCCCGGACCCGGTCGGCGATCTCCGGGCGGTCCTCCAGGATGGCCGCGGTGAGCAGCAGCACGTCCTCGAAGTCGATCACGTTGCGGTCGCGCTTGGTCTGCTCGTAGGTCGCGTAGACCCGGGCGATCTCGGCGGCGTCCCGCGGCGCGTCGCGGCCGGCCTTGGCCACCGCGACCGGGTAGTCGTCCGGCACGATCTGGGTGACCTTGGCCCACTCGATCTCGCCGGTGAGGTCGCGCAGCTCGGTGCGCTGCACCCGCAGCCCGCTGCGCGCGGCCGCCTCGGCGACCAGCTGGACCTTGCGCTCCAGCAGCCGGGGCACCTCGCCGCCGACCGCCCGCGGCCAGAAGTACTGGAGCTGGCGCAGCGCGGCCGCGTGGAAGGTGCGGGCCTGCACCCCGTCGGCACCGAGCTGGCGCAGCCGGCCGCGCATCTCGCCGGCCGCCCGCGCGGTGAAGGTGACCGCCAGCACCTGCTGCGGCTGGAAGACGCCGCTGCGCACCCCGTAGGCGATCCGGTGGGTGATCGCCCGGGTCTTGCCGGTGCCCGCGCCGGCCAGCACGCAGACCGGCCCGTGCAGCGCGGTGGCGACCGCTCGTTGCTCGGGATCGAGCCCGGCCAGCACGGCGTCCGCATCGGCCGGCCGGCCGCCGTAACCACCGGGGGTGTCGATCAACAGCTCTTCCTGCATGGGCTCCATCCTCTCAGCCCGCCGGGCCACCCGGCCCGGTTCGGACATCCTGGCAGGAATCGCCGACAATCCACCGCGGGTTGTCCACAGCCCTGGTATGACGATCGGACCAGACCCCGGAGGCACCGGACCTCGAAGGCTCCGGGCCCCTCGAGCGCCCACCCCGGTCACCGACCTGACAAGGCCTGCCCCGGGATCCCGCCCGGCCCGCCGGAATGGCGGTGGCATCGCATACGTTGTGCTCCGCGAGACCGTCCCTCGACGAAGGAGCCCTTTCGATGTCCGGCAGCGTGACGATGTACAGCACCACCTGGTGCGGCTACTGCAACCGCCTCAAGAGCCAGCTCGACCGCGAGGGCATCGGCTACCAGGAGATCAACATCGAGCAGGACGCCGCGGCCGCGACCTTCGTCGAGCAGGCCAACGACGGCAACCAGACCGTCCCGACGGTCGTGGTGGTCGGTGCCAGCGGCGAGCGCAAGGTGATGACCAACCCGAGCCTGCGCCAGGTCCAGTCCGCGCTCGCGGCCTGACCCGGCCCACCGCCTGACGGGCCGTCCGGCCCGTCAGGACCGGTTCGACTCGGCGGCCCACGGCTCGGCCCGCGGCTCGGTCCGCAGCTCGGCCCCCGTCCCCGCCTGCGGCCACGGACGCGCGGCCAGCTCGCCGAGCCCGTAGACCAGCCGGCAGCGGTCGGCCGAGTAGCGGGTCTCGATCACCCGCACCGGACCGCGCCGGTCGTAGGTGACCCGGGTCTGCACCAGCAGCGGGACCCCCGGGCCGCCCTGGAACCACTGCGCCTCCTCGGGTCCGGGCATCCGGGCCACCAGCTGGTCCACCGCCCCGACCTCGACCCGGCCCAGCGCCGCCAGCACCGCCTCGTCGCCGCCCGGCACCGGATCGGGCTCCATCAGCGCGGTGCCGGCCGCCACCCCGGCCCGGTAGTGGCTCTCCTCGATCGAGTAGGGCTCGCGGTCCATCAACCGCAGCTGCCGGCGGACCACCACCGCCTCCCCGGGCCGCAGCCCGAGCCGCTCGGCCACGTCCACCCTGGCCCGCACGATCAGCATCTCGAACTCGGCGGTCAGCGCCCGCCCCGCCGCGTCCGCCTCGGCCGCGTAGACCGCACTGGGGGCCGCCAGGCCGTCCCGCTGGGCGGGCAGCAGCAGCGTCACCGGGGCGACCGGCGGCCCTGCGGCACCGGACGGCTCCGCGGCACCGAACGGCTCCGCGGCGCCGGGCGGCTCCGCGGCGCCGGGCGGTTCGGCCGCCCAGGCGAGCGGCGGGCCGTAGGCGCGGTGGTCCAGCACCGGGTGCTCGCGCAGGAAGGTGCCCTTGCCCTGGAGCCGGACCAGCCGCCCCTCGTTGACCAGGACGTCGACCGCGAGGCGGACGGTGTTCCGGGCCACCCCGTACTGCTGCTCCAGTTCGGACTCCACGGGCAGCGCGGTGTCCCCGCGCCACTCGCCGGCCGCGATCCGCCGGCGCAGGTCGGCGGCCAGTCGCTGGTACTTGGGGGACGGAACGCTTCCACTGGAGATGGTCACGCTGGAAATGTAGCGATTCCGCCCTGAGCCGCCCGGCTAAACCGACCATAATTGGCCATGATTGCCCGCCGGACAATTGATCCCCGGACCTGCTCCACCGCGCTGAGCTGCGGGTTTTCCCGATCATCCGGGCCGTGACAACGGTCGGCAGCCAAACGCGGCAGAGGGGGGCGTGGATTAATTCCTGCACGCCCCCCGAGTATTTCCGCTACCAGCGCAGCGAGGTCGGCATCGGCTCGCCGTACCAGCGCTCGATCAGGTGCCGGGCGATCGAGATCCCGGTCGGCGGCACGATCTCACCGGACTCCCAACCGGCCCGCAGGTCGGCCCGGGAGAACCAGCGCGCCTCGGCCAGTTCCTCGCCGTCCACCGTGATCTGCGCCCCACCGGGCGCCACCTTGCCCATGAACCCCAACATCAGACTGGCCGGGAACGGCCACGGCTGGCTGGCCACGTACTCGACCTCGCCGACCCGCACCCCGGCCTCCTCGAGCACCTCGCGGGCCACCGCCTGCTCGATCGACTCGCCCGGCTCGACGAACCCGGCCAGCGTGGACCAGCGGCCCTCCGGCCAGAGCGCCTGCCGGCCCAGCAGGCAGCGGTCCTGCTCGTCGGTGATCAGCATGATCACCGCCGGGTCGGTGCGCGGGTAGTGCTCGGCCGCGCAGGAGGTGCAGCGCCGCAGGTGGCCGGCGCCGGCCTTCTCGGTCGGGTGCCCGCAACGGGAGCAGAAGCTGTGCAGCCGGTGCCAGTGCTCCAGCGCCACCGCGTGCACCAGCAGGCCGGCGTCGCGGTCCGACAGGGTCCCGCCGACCTCCCGCAGCCCGGCCGGGCGGGCGTCGCCGTCCAGCCGGCCGGGCAGCGTCTCGCCGGCCAGCGCGAAGTAGGAGACGCCGTCCTCGTCGGTGCCCAGGAAGTAGCGGTCGCCGGTCTGCGGCGCCTCGAAGGAGGGCAGCAGGACCAGCTCGGTGCCGGTGTCCGTGTCCACCACGAAGGCCTCGCCGCCGGCGATCGGCAGCACCTTGGTGGTCGGGTGGCTCCAGGCGGCCGCCAGCCAGGGCTCGTCCAGCCGGTGCTGGGCGGCCCGGTCCACTCCGGCCCGGGCCAGCGGCAGTCCGACCGGCCGTTCGGTGTCAGGCATGGTGCTCATAGCGTCGATCCGTCCCCGATCACAGATGTCGTCAGTGGTCCCCGGCCGCCGGCCGGTAGTTCTCGGCCAGGTCGCCCCACAGGTGGGCGCTGGCCTCCACACCCTTGCGCAGCAGGTCCAGCTCGACCTTCTCGTTCACCGAGTGCCAGCCGTCCGAGGGCACCGAGATCCCGAGGAAGAGCACCGGCGCGCCGAGCACGTCCTGCAGGTCCGCGGCCGGGCCGGAACCGCCCTCCCGGGTGAACAGCACCTGCTGCCCGAACGCCCGCTCCATCGCCCGGACGGTGGACTGCAGCGCCGGGTGGTCCAGCGGGGTCAGGCACGGGCGGGTGGCGGACCGGAAGGCGATCTCGTGCCGGACGCCGGCCGGCAGCTGCCCGGCCACCCAGTCGGCGATCGCCCGCTCGACCCGCTCCGGGTCCTGCCCGGCCACCAGCCGGAAGGAGATCTTCAGGTGCGCCTCGGCCGGCACGATGGTCTTGCTGCCCGGGCCGGTGTAGCCGCCCCAGATCCCGTTCACCTCGGCGGTCGGCCGGGCCCAGATCCGCTCCAGGGTGGAGTAGCCGGCCTCGCCCTGGGTGCCGTGCGACTTGGCGGTCCGCAGCCAGCCGGCCTCGTCGAACGGCAGCTTGGCGAAGAGCTCGCGCTCCCGCTCGGTCAGCTCGATCACGCCGTCGTAGAAGCCCGGCACCGCGACCCTGCGGTCGGCGTCGTGCAGCGCGGCGGCCAGCTCGGCCGCGGTGGTCGCCGGGTTGGGCACCGCCCCGCCGAACGAGCCGGAGTGGATGTCGTTGTCCGGGCCGTACAGGTCGATCTGGCAGTCGGCCTTGCCGCGCATCCCGGTGCAGACGGTCGGGGTGGTCTCGCTCCACATCCCGGTGTCCGAGACGAAGACCAGGTCGGCGGCCAGCCGCTCGGCCTCGCGGCGCAGCAGGGCGCCGAAGTTCGGCGAGCCGGACTCCTCCTCGCCCTCGACCAGCAGCTTGAGGTTGACCGCCGGGGCGGTGCGCCCGGTGGCCGCCAGGTGGGCGCGCAGGCCCAGGGTGTGGAAGAAGACCTGGCCCTTGTCGTCCGCCGCACCGCGGGCGTACAGCCGGTTGCCGACCACGGTCGGCTCGAACGGATCGGTGTCCCAGCCGTCCGCCCGGGCGGCCGGCTGCACGTCGTGGTGGCCGTAGAGCAGCACCGTGGGCGCATCCGCCTCGCCGGACGGCCACTCGGCGAAGACCGCCGGCAGCCCGTCCGTCTCCCACACCTCGGCCACCGGGAAGCCGGTCTCGCGCAGTTTTGCCACCAGCCACTCGGCCGAGCGGCGCACGTCGCCGGCCCGCTCCGGGTCGGCGCCCACCGAGGGGATGCGCAGCCAGTCGGTGAGGTCGGCCAGGAAGTCGGCCTCGTGCCGGTCGATGAAGGAGCGGACGACGCTGTCCGGGGTTTTCGTCATACGGACGACTTTAGTTCGCCGCGGCAACCCGGCGCCGCCGCGGTCCGGGGGGCGGACCGCGGCGGCGGCTGTTACGTCCGTCACGCGGACCGGGTCAGCCGGTGTGCCGCACCAGGTTCAGCCGGGACCGGGTGAGCACCGCGGCCAGCAGCATCGCCAGCAGCGGCAGGCCGACCAGGGTCAGCCCCAGCTCCGTCCACGGCACCGCGATCACCGGGTGGCCGCCCCCGAGCACCCCGCTCGCCTGGACCCGGCGCAGCGCCACCGCCGGCACCGCGCCGCAGACCGTGCCGAGCACCGCCCCCATCGCGGCGATCACCGCGCACTGGAAGCCGGAGAGCGAGCGCCGGATCCGCGGCGCCGCCCCGACCGCGGCCAGCGTGCTCAGGTCCCGCTGCGAGTCCGCGGCGGACAGACCGGTGGCGATGCCCGCGGCGCCCAGCGCCACCAACGCGGCCATGCCGGAGAGCGCCAGCACCATGGCCGACCGCTGCGACTGGTAGCCGCGCTCGACGTACAGGGTCCGGCTGTCCCCGCCGGCCGCGATGAGCGCGGCGGCGGCCCGCTGCTGGGTGGCCGAGTCGGGCGCGGTGGCGGGCAGCCAGACCGAGCCGGCGTCCACGGTGGTCAGCCCGAGCGCGGCGACGGCCTTCGGGCCGAGGAACAGCCCGCCGCCGGGAGCCTGCGCCGGGGCCAGCACCGCGTCGACGGTGACCTCGTGGCTGGGCGAGGCCTTGCTCGGGTCCTGGCCCTGCCGGTAGGGCTCCTGGAGTCGGATCGAGGCCTTGCCGTCCTGCAGCATCCGCGGGTCGAAGACCACCGCCTCGCCGTCGGCCACCGCCTGTTCGACGGCGCTGTCGTGCACGTCGAAGAGGTTGTGCAGGGTCGTGGTGTCACCCACCACGACCGAGCCGAACCGGCCCGGGACGACCTCGTTGCGGCACCGCGGGTCGGCGGCGTAGCGGCCGTAGTCGACACCGGTGTGGTACTGGCCGTCGTCCAGCGGGCAGCGGGCGGCCGGTGCCGCGAGCGCCTCGACCTCGCCGCAGGTCGCCGCCTTGCAGCCGGCCGGGTAGCTGACCGAGCCCACGTCGGCCCGCACGCCGAGGTCCGGCGCCGACCGCTGCACGGCCGCCCGCTGGGCGGCGGCGGAGGCGGGGTCGGGGGTGGTCCGGTTCAGCGAGAACGAGACCGAGTGGGGCGGCGCCTCGGGCTGGTAGGCCTGCCGGCCCTGTTCGTCGCTGCTGGCGATGTAGATGCCGACCGCGACCGAACCGGCCACCGCAGCCATCACCGCCGCCACCGCCGGGGCGGTGCGACTGCGGTGGCGCACCGAGTCGCGCAGCGCCAGCCGGGGCCCGAGCGGCAGCAGGCGGCCAAGCCGCCCGAACAGGCCGACCAGCACCGGGGTGCAGGCGACCATGCCGAGCTCGGCGACCATCGAACCGCCGAGCACCGCCCAGCTGCGGCTGCCCAGCCCGCTGGTCGCGCCGAACAGTGCCAGCGCCGCCCCGCCGGCCACCATCGCCAGGCCGAGCACGGTGAGCCGCTTCGACGGCGGCCTGGTGCTGTCCCGCCCGGTGAGTGCGGCCACCACGTCCTGCCGGGCCGCCTGCACGGCCGGGACCAGCGCCGCGAGCAGCCCGGTGCCCAGGCCCACCGCGGCGATGCCGAGCAGGTCGAGCGGCAGCACCCGCAGCGTCCCGAACCGCTGGCCGGCCAACTGCTCGGTGGGCGACTTGGTGAGCACCACCAGCAGCACCGCGAGCAGCATCCCGACCACCGTGCCGACCAGGCCCAGCACCGCGCCGCCGGCCAGCACCACCGTGCGCACCTGCGCCCGGTCGCCACCGGCCGCGGCCAGCAGCCCCAGCTGCCGCCGGGAGCGCCGGGCGCCGACGGCGAAGGCGGGGCCGGCCAGCAGCACCACCTCCAGCAGCGCCATGCCGACCACGGTGACCAGCACCACCACGACCTCGCGGTCGAAGTAGCCCTGCTGCGAGGCGCCGTCCTGCTCGGCGTAGTACGGCACCGCGGAGCGGGCCGGCGGGTGCAGCACCACGCTGCGCGAGGTGGCGGCGAAGCCGTAGCGGTTCAGCTCCTGGACCTTGCCCCAGTCGACCGTCGCGCCGGCCGGCAGCCGGACCAGCCAGCCGTTCGCGCCCGGCCCGCCGGCGGCCGCACCGTTCGTGCCCGATCCGTCACCGGCCGCGCCGCTCGCGCCGGCCAGGGCGGCGAGCGCACCGGGCGGGGCGATCAGCTCCGAGCGCTTCAGCTCGTCGGGGTACTCCACCACCGCGGTGATGGTGAAGGGTGCGTCACCGAGGTCGCGGAGCTTCGTGGTGCTGCCGATGCGCAGCCCCGAGTCGTCCAGGAAGGCCTGGGTGGCCGCGAGCTCGTGGTCCTGGCGCGGGGCCCGACCGCGCAGCAGGTCGAGCCGGCCCTGCCAGAGCGGGTCGGCCAGGTCGGCCTCGGTGGCCGTGGTCTGCAGCTGGCCGGCCGTGCTGCTCGCCACCACCTCCTGGTCGTAGGCCAGCGGGGTGAGCACGCTGCCGGGCGGCAGCAGCTGGGCGGCCAGGGTGGCCGGGTCGGTGCTGCGGCTGCGCTGCTGCTCGGCGGTGGGCTGCGCGCCGCCGGGCTTGTCGTCCTCGCCGTCCTCGGCGAACGGTGCCTGCAGGACGGTGCCGCCGGGCATGTGCGAGCGCAGCAGCACGTCGGCCTGGCCGAGCGAGCGGTCGAGCCGCTCGGTGGTGGTCAGGCTGGTGCTGCGCCAGACCACGTCGGCCCCGGTCACCCCGAGGATCGGCAGCGCGATCATCGCCAGCACCAGCAGGCTGCGGCCCTTGGCCCGCAGCGCGTCGCGGCGGGCGATCCGCAGGGCCACCCGCCAACGTCCGGGGCGCATCAGGACACCGGCCCGTCGTACCCGGGGCCGGCCGCGCCGGCCAGCAGGCTCTCGGCCGGCTCGGTGCCGGTCTCGTCGACCAGTCGGCCGTCGCGCAGGAAGACCACCCGGTCCGCCCAGGCCGCGTGCCGGGCCTCGTGGGTGACCATCACGGCCGCCGCACCGGCGTCGCAGCGGGCCCGCAGCACCGCGAGCACCGCCTCACCGGTGGCGGTGTCCAGCGCGCCGGTGGGCTCGTCGGCCAGCACCAGGCGCCGGTCCCCGATCAGCGCCCGGGCGATCGCCACCCGCTGCTGCTGCCCGCCGGACATGTCGTCCGGGAAGCGGTCGGCCAGCTCCGCGATGCCCAGCTCGGCGAGCGCCGCCTGGGCCTCGCGGCGGGCGGAGCGGGCGGTGGTGCCGTCCAGCTCGCGCGGCAGCATGACGTTCTCCACCGCGGTGAGCGCCGGTATCAGGTTGTAGTCCTGGAAGACGTACCCGACCGAGCGGCGGCGCACCTCGGCCAGCTTGCGCCGGGAGAGGTCGCCCAGCGAGCGGCCCTCGACCAGCACCTTGCCCTCGCTCGGGGTGTCCAGGCCGCCGGCCAGGGTCAGCAGGGTCGACTTCCCGGAGCCGGAGGGCCCCATCACCGCGACGAACTCCCCCGGACGGACCGTCAGGTCCACCTCGCGCAGCGCGTGCACCTGGGCGGCGCCGTGGCCGTGGACCCGGCTCACCCGCTCCAGCCGGAGCACGGGTCGGGTCGGGTCGAAGGAGTCGGTCCGGTGGTCCGGACTGGGTGCGGTCGTGGTCATCGTTCCCCCAGTTCTTGTCGTTGTCCGGTGCGGCGCGAGGCGGGCGCACCGGGGGCGGTCGGGCGGGCGCGGTGGTTGGCCAGCCGGGTCTCGCAGTGGTCCAGCCAGCGGACCTCGGCCTCGGCCTGGAAGATCAGCTGGTCGAGGACCAGCAACCAGGCCAGGTCGGCGCTGCCGTCCCCGGTGCCGGCCGCCTCGGCCGCCATCGCCCGGGCCTTCAGCCGGGTGTAGTCCTGCAGCGCCCGCACGCTGTGCCGGCGCTGGTTCTGCACGACGGCGTGGACGTCCACCCCGGGCACGGTCACGGCCATCGCGAGCTTGATCGCCAGCTCGTCGCGCGGCGGGTTGGTGCGCGAGACCGGGCTGTCGAACCAGGACCGCAGCTCGGCCCGGCCCTGGTCGGTGACGGCGTAGAACTGGTGGCCCTCGTCGTCCTCGCCGTCCGGGGCGACCAGGCCGTCCCGTTC
Organism: Kitasatospora sp. LaBMicrA B282; assembly: GCF_050325825.1. NCBI lineage: Bacteria > Bacillati > Actinomycetota > Actinomycetes > Kitasatosporales > Streptomycetaceae > Kitasatospora > Kitasatospora sp. LaBMicrA B282. The sequence continues at coordinate 15,981 of NZ_JBNQTI010000109.1, read as the reverse complement.
CAGGCGGCCGAGCGTGGTGTAGACCTGGCCGACGTTCAGTGGCCAGGTGGCACCGGTTCGGGCCTCGAACTCGGTGCGCAGTTGGTAGCCGTAGCGGGGCCCCTCGTCGAGCAGGGCGAGCAGACCGTGTCTGATGGACATACCGAGTATGTATACCCGGTATGCGGTCGCTTGTATACCCGGTATGCATCCCCCTCACGAGCCGTGCGCCTTCCTGGCGTACCGTCACCAGGTGTGAGCCCGCTTCGCATCGCGACCTTCAACCTGCTGCACGGCCAGCCGCTGGCCGCCGACGGCAGCCCGCTGCCCTACCCGCCCCTGGCCGCCGACCCGCTCGCCGCGGCGATCACCGCACTGGACGCCGACGTGCTGGCGCTCCAGGAGGTGGACCGGCACCAGCAGCGCTCCGGCCTGACCGACCAGAGCGCGGTGGCCGCCGCCGCGATGGACGCGGCCGACTGGCGGTTCGCCGCCGCGCTGCACGGGCGCCCGGCGCCGGTGGCGGGCTGGCTGCGCGACCCGGCGGTGCCCGGCCTGCGGGTCTACGGCCCCGAGCAGCTGGACCACGCCACCGACTCGCCCTCCTACGGCACCGCGCTGCTCACCCGGCTGCCGGTACGGCACTGGCGGGCCCGGCGGTTCGCGCCGGCCCCGTTCGGGCTGCCGCTGCGGGTGGCCGGGCGGCGCGGGCTGACCCCGGTGCCGGACGAGCCGCGGGCCGCGCTGGCGGCGGTGCTGGAGGGCGAGCGCGGCCCGTTCACCGTCGTCGCCACCCACCTGTCCTTCGTGCCCGGCTGGAACATGGCCCAGCTGGCCGGCATCCGGCGGTGGATCGCCGACCTGCCCCGGCCCTACCTGGTGCTCGGCGACTTCAACCTGGTCGGCCCGGTGCCGCGCACCGTGCTCGGCGGCGCCACCGCGCTGGACCGGGCGCCGGCCGTCCGGCGCCGGCCGCGACTGTCGGGCGAGCCCCGCCCGCTCGGCCGGGTCCGGGCCCGCGGGTCGCGCGGATCGCTCGGCGCCCGCAGCCGGCTCGCCCGTGAGGGGCACCCGCAGCTGCGCGGCTGGCACGACCTGGCCCGCACCCCCACCTACCCCTCGCACCGCCCGACGGTGCAGTTCGACCACGTCCTGGCGGTGGGCGTGCCGCGCACCGCGGTGGGCACGGTCGCCGCACCCCGGGTCGGGGTCTCCGACCACCGCCCGCTGCTGGTGGAGGTCGACCTCTGACCGGCCGACCCGCGGGCCGGCCGGTGGACCGGCTTCACGGGGGTCGGCCGGCCCTCAGTGGTGGGCCAGCCGCCCGCCCTGGTGCGGCACCTGCTGCGGGGGGCCGCCGAGCAACGGCTCGTACTGGAGCAGCAGCATCGCCGCGTCGTCGCCGAGCGGCCGGCCGACGTGCCGCACCACGTCCGCGTGCAGCCGGTGCAGCACCTCCACCGGCGCACCGGCCACCGCGCAGCCCGGCAGCCGCTCGGCCAGCGGGTAGAAGCGGCCGGCCCGGTCCCGGGCCTCGATCACCCCGTCGGTGAAGAGCAGCACCCGGTCGCCGGGGCGGAACGGCACCCGGTGCACCGGCGGCGCGACCTCCGCCGGGTCCAGCACGCCCAGCGGGGGAACCGTTTCGGCCAGTTCCAGCACCTGCACCGCACCGTCGGCCCGCAGCAGCAGCGGCGCCGGGTGGCCGCAGTTGACGATCTCCGCGGTGCCGTCCGGGGCCACCCCGATCAGCACCAGGGTGACGAACTCCTCCTCCACGCCGGGGTGCTCGTGCTCGTGCAGCGCCCGGTCCAGGCTGACCGCCAGCCAGCCGGCCACCCGGTCCAGCGCCGGCTCCTGGTGCGCGGCCTCGCGGAAGGCACCGAGCACCGCGGCGGCCGTCTCCACCGCGCCCAGCCCCTTGCCGCGCACGTCGCCCACCACCGCGCGCACCCCGTGCCGGGTGTTGACCACCTCGTACAGGTCGCCGCCGATCCGGGCGTGCGCGGCGGCGGCCGCGTAGTGCACCCCGGCCCGGACACTGCCCACCCGGTCCGGCACCGAGCGCAGCAGCACCCGGCGGGCGATCTCGGCCACCAGCTGGGCGTCGGCCAGCGCCTGCTCCTGGCGCACCCGCAGGGTGGCGCTGACCCAGCTGATCGCGGTGACCAGGGCGACCGCGAAGACGGTGGCGCTGTGCACCGACTCGCCGAGGACGTGGTTGTAGGCGGCCAGGCCGAAGGCCGCGACCTCGGCCAGCGCGCCGGTGAGGATCGGGTACCAGACCCGCCGGCTGACGATCGCCGCCAGCGCGGGAACCGCGGTGAGGGCCGGCTCGACGGTCACCTCGATGGTGCTGAAGTAGTCCAGGCAGATCACCAGGGCCATGCCGATGAAGGGCAGGGCCAGGGCGGTCCTGGGCCAGGTGCCGGTCGATCGGACGGTGGCCGGCCCCCGAGTCGGACCGGCGAACCGGTCTCTGATCCATCCGGTCGCGCTCAACTTCCCGGTGGCGCTCAACTTAGGTTCTCCAGCAGAAGGCGCCCGGTGCTCGGCTGAACACCTGCGGCGATGACTGAGGGTGAGGAAAGGGGGCCCGTCCGGTGGCCGAGCAGACGCGGGTGACCGGTAACCGACTCCACAATAGGCGCGAAACGTGCACGGCGCATCGGTTTCGCGCGACTCCGTGACGACTTGGATGCTCTCTGTGACCTATTAGTCACTCTTCCCGACCAGAAGCGTTTCCAACGCCTTCCGGCCGGGAAGTCCGGCGGGTCTTTCGATCCGGCCGCTGCGCACGTGGCAGAACGCGGCGGTGACCTGCTCCAGCGGCAGGCCGCGCTGCTCGGCCCAGGCCACCCGGTAGATCGCCAGCTGCAGCGGATCGGCCTCCTCCAGGTGACCGGTCTTCCAGTCCACCAACTCGTACCGGTAGCCGCCCGGTGACCCAGCGTCGCCGTCACGCTCCCGGTACACCGCGTCGATCCGGCCGCGCACCACCCGGCCCCCGAGCACCACCTGCACCGGCGCCTCGACCCGGTAGGGGCGGCGCTGCGCGTACGGGCCGCGCAGGAAGGCCTCCTTGAGCAGCTCCAGCTCGTGCTCGTCGGCGATCCCGTCCGCCGCGGCGTCCTCCAGGCCGGGCAGCGCCTGCGCGTCGAGCAGCGGCAGCGGGGCGTACTGGGCCTGGATCCAGCTGTGGAACCGGGTGCCGCGCCGGGCCGCGGTGGCCGGCGGGCGGGGCAGCGGGCGGGCCAGTTCCTGGGCCAGGCCGTCCGGGTCGGCGGCCAGCCGCATCAGCTGGGTGGCGGTGAGCGCCGGTGGCAGCGGCACGGCGCGCTCGGTGCGCCGGGACCGCTCCAGCTCGCCGAGCAGCGCGGTCAGGTCGCGGTCCCAGGACTCGACCTGGCGCTGCTCCTCGGGGGCCAGCGGCTCGGGCGCGGGCGCCGGGACCCCGGCCAGCCGCGCCCCGACCACCTGGGCCACCCGCCGCCGGGCCAGCAGGGCGGCCGGATCCAGCGGCAGCGGCCAGGGGGTCTCGCCGGCCGGCCGCAGCGCCGGGTTCTCCGCGTCGTCCAGCGGCGCCTCGGCCCACTCCTCGACCTCGCCGGCCCCGGGCTGCTCGGCGTGCGCCCGCAGCCTCTCCAGGTACTCGGAGGGGCCGCGCCGGGTGCTCTGCGAGGGGCCCCACCAGTGGCCGCTCGCCAGCAGCAGCGAGCGCGGCCGGGTCACCGCGACGTAGCCGAGCCGCAGCTCCTCGGTGCCGGTCTGCTCCTTCAGCGCCTCCTTGAAGGCGGTCATCCCCTTGGCGGTCCAGGCCGGCCCGGCGGGCAGGGTGGCCGCGTCGCCGCGCAGCGGGTACGGCAGCACCGGGCGGCGGCTGGTCCAGCGCTCCCGGCCGCGGCTGCTCGGGAAGGCCCCCTTGACCAGCCCGGGCAGCGCCACCACGTCCCACTCCAGGCCCTTGGACTTGTGCGCGGTGAGCACCTTCACGGTGTCCGCGCCGCCGGGCAGGCTGCCGTCCAGGCCGCGGTCCCACTCCTCGGCGGCCCGCAGGAAGCCCAGGAAGGCGGACAGGCCCGGGTCGCCGTCCAGGTCCGCGAAGCCGGCCGCGACGTCCAGGAAGGCCTGCAGGGTCTCCCGGCGGCGGGCCGCCAGGGCCAGCGGGGAGGCGGCCAGCTCGACGTCCAGGCCGGTGGCGGCGACCACCCGGTGCAGCACGTCCATCAGCGGCTCGGCCAGGGCCCGGCGCAGGTCGCGGATCTCCCGGGCCAGGTGGGCGAAGCGGGCCCGGGCCTCGGGCGAGAAGGGCAGCTCGTCCGGCTGCTCGCCGGCGGCCACGAAGGTCTCCAGCGCGTCGGAGAGCGAGACCACCTCGGTGGGGTCGGTCTGCGCCACGGCAGCCGCCAACGGGTCGGCGCCGTCGGCCGCGGCGGTGCGGACCAGGCCGGCCGCGCGGCGCCCGAGCAGCGCCAGGTCGCGCGGGCCGATCCGCCAGCGCGGGCCGATCAGCAGCCGGACCAGGGCGGCGTTCGCGGTCGGGTCCTGCAGCACCTCGCAGACCGCCACCAGGTCGGCCACCTCGGGCAGCTGGAGCAGCCCGCCCAGCCCCACCACCTCGACCGGCACCTCGCGGGCCACCAGCGCGGCGTGCAGGTCCGGGAAGGCGACGCCGCTGCGGCAGAGCACCGCGATCGAGCCGGGCGCGGTGCCGGTGCGCACCAGGTGGGCGATCGAGTCGCCCAGCCAGTCGACCTCCTCGGCGTGGGTGGGCAGCAGCGCCACCCGGACCAGGCCGTCCAGCTCGGCGCCCGGCGCCGGGCGCAGCGCCGCCACACCCTCGTGCCGGGCCCGCAGCGGGGCCGCCAGCTCGTTGGCGAAGGCCAGCAGCCGCCCGCCGCTGCGCCGGTTCTCGCTCAGCGCGTAGCGGTCGCCGGGGGTGCCGTCGGCCTTCGGGAAGTGGTGCGGGAAGTCGTCCAGGTTGGCCACCGAGGCGCCGCGCCAGCCGTAGATCGCCTGGCACGGGTCGCCGACCGCGGTCACCGGGTGGCCGCCGGGGTACGCCTCGGTGGCGCCGAACAGGCCGGCCAGCAGCAGCCGCTGGGCCACCGAGGTGTCCTGGTACTCGTCCAGCAGCACCACCCGGTACTGGTCGCGCAGCAGCCGGCCGACCTCCGGGCGCTGCTGGGCCAGCCCGGCCGAGGCGGCTATCTGGTCGCCGAAGTCCAACAGGCCGGCCGCCTGCTTGCGGCGGCGGTACTCCTCGACCAGGGTGAGCAGCTCCTGGCGGCCCCGGGCGGCCTCGGGGACGTCCCGCAGCTCCTGGTTGGTCAGCCTGGCGGTGGCGAGCTCGGCCAGCAGCCCGGTGTCGAAGGCCCGCAGTGCGGCCGGCTCGACCAGGTGCTCGGCCAGCTCGGCGTCGAGCGCGGTCAGCTCCCCGACCAGGGCCGAGAAGCGGTCCTTGAGGTGCGGGAAGGGGCCGCGCGCGGAGCGCAGCACCCGGGCGGCCAGCTGGAAGCGGGTGGCGTCGGCGAGCAGCCGGACGTCCGGCTCGATGCCGATCCGCAGGCCGTGCTCCTTGAGCAGCCGGCCGGCGAAGGCGTGGTAGGTGGAGATCTCCGGCTCGCCGCCCGGCTCGCTGTCGCCGGCACCCGCGCCGGGAGCGCCGGCCTCCTCGCCGTCCCGCAGGCCGGCCCGGGCCAGCGCGGTGCGCACCCGCTCGGCCAGCTCGGCGGCGGCCTTGTTGGTGAAGGTCAGGCCGAGCACCTGCTCCGGCCGCACCGCGCCGGAGCCGACCAGCCAGACCACCCGGGCGGCCATCACCGTGGTCTTGCCCGACCCGGCCCCGGCCACGATCACCGCGGGCGCCAGCGGCGCGCCGATCGCGCTCAGCTGCTCCCGGTTGAAGGGGATGCCGAGCAACTCCTTCAGCTGGTCGGGGTGGGTGAGCATGGCCTTCACGGTAGTCGGGGGCGGGGACAGTCGAGGAAAAGCGCAGGCCGGCCTGTGGACAACCACGGCCCAGTGAACGAAAACAGGGGTGTGGACAAAGACAGGGGTGTGGACAACCAGGGGCCTGTGGACAACCACGGACGACCCGCGCCGGCCGGGACGGCTAGTCGATCAGCTGCCGCCCGGCCCGCTGGGCCGAGCAGCTGCGCTGGAAGGCGCAGCTGCCGCAGCCGTCGCCGGTGGTCGGGACGAACCGCTCGGCCAGCACCCGGCCGGCCGCGTCGGCCAGCAGGTCCTCGATCCAGGGCTGGCCGCCCGGCGCGGGCTGCTGCTGGACCTTGGGTGACTCCGGCTGCTTCTTGTCCTCGAACCGCAGCTGCACCAGCTCGGCGCCGCCCGGCTCGGGCCGGGGGTTCACCAGGTCGTCCAGCGCGCCCTGGCGCACCGCCAGCTGGTAGACCGCCAGCTGCTTGTGCTCGGGCAGCGACCGGTCGCTCGGGTGCCGCTTGCCGGTCTTGAAGTCGACCACGTAGGCCCGGCCCGCCGCGTCCTGCTCGACCCGGTCCATCACCCCGCGGATCCGCACCGCGAGGTCGCCGACCGGCAGCGTCAGGTCGAAGCCGTGCTCGGTGGCCAGCGTGGTGCGCCCGCGCTCCAGCACGTGCCAGTGCAGGAAGCGCTCCAGTGCGGCCCGGGCCTGCGCCTTCTCCTGGGTCGACTTCCACGGGGCGTCGAAGGCGAGCGCGTCCCAGACCGTGTCGAGCCGCTCCAGCAGCACCGCGAGGTCGGCCGGGGTGCGTCCGGAACCCACCTCGTCGGCCAGTGCGTGCAGCACGTTGCCGAAGCCCTGGGCGCCGGAGGTGGCGGTCTGCGCGTTCACCTCCTTGGTCAGGAACCACTGCAGCGAGCAGGAGTCGAGTTGCTCCAGCCCGCTGCCGGAGAGCTGCACGGGCCGGTCCGGCTCGCGCAGCGGGACCGGGTTGCCGGTCGGCTCGACCAGCCCCCACCAGCGGTCGGGGTGGGCGGCGGGCACCAGCGGGACCCCGTCCTCGCCGCGCGCGCCGGCCAGCGTGGCCAGTCGCTCGGCGGCGGCCCGGCGCAGCTGCGGCGACCGGGTGGGGTCGACGGTGACCGCGCGCAGCTCGGCGACCAGCGCGGCGATCGACAGCGGGCGGCGCGGGCGGTGGGTGACGTCCTCGACGGTGACCTCGGGGGTGCGGCGCAGCACCTTGCCGGTCCTCGGGTCCAGGTCCTCGCGGTAGAGCTCGCGCAGGAACCGGGAGGGCTCCTCGCCGTCCTCGGCCGGCGCCTTGACCGCGGTGACGATCAGCCGCTCCTTGGCCCGGGTCGCCGCGACGTAGAAGAGCCGGCGCTCCTCGGCCAGCAGCGCGCCCGGGGTGAGCGGCTCGGCCAGGCCGTCGCGGCCGATCCGGTCGGCCTCCAGCAGCGAGCCGCGGCGGCGCAGGTCCGGCCAGAGGCCCTCCTGAACCCCGGCCACCACGACCAGGCGCCACTCCAGCCCCTTGGACCGGTGCGCGGTCATCAGCCGGACGGCCTCCGGGCGGGTGGTGCGCACCGTGAGGGTGTCGGCGGCGATGTCCTGGGCCTCCACCTCGGCCAGCAGGTCGAGGGCGCCGCGGTGTCCGGTGACCTGTTCCTCGGCCCGCGCGGCCGTCTCGAACAGGGCGCAGAGCGCGTCCAGGTCGCGGTCGGCGTTGCGGCCCACCGCGCCGCCGCGCAGCGCGGCCCGCTCCAGCCGCTCGCGCCAGCGCGGGCTGCCGTCCCACAGCTCCCAGAGCGCCTCCTCGGCGGTGCCGCCGCCGGCCAGCAGCTCGCGCACCTTGCGCAGCAGCAGGCCGAGCTCGCGGGCCCGCCGGGCCGGCGGCAGGTCCAGGGTGACCAGCTGCTCGGGGTGGGCCAGCGCCTCCCGGACCAGCTCGTCCGAGGGGCGCACCACAGCCGTCACGCGCCCCACAGCCGTCTCTTCACCCTCGGCCGTCTCCCCACGCTCAGCCGTCTCTTCACCCTCGGCCGTCACGGCGGTCCCGCGCAGCGCGGCCCGCTCCTCCTCCCGCAGCGCCCGCCCCAGCCGCCGCAGGTCCGAGCCGTCGAGCCCGCCGAGCGGGCCGGTCAGCAGGGTGTGCGCCAGCTCCACGGTCAGCGGGTCCGGCCCGGCCACGCCGGTGCCGGCCTCGTCACCGCCGTCGCCGTCGCCGTCGCCGTCGCCCACCGACCGCGGCCGCACCGCCCCCTCGGCGCAGACCCGCAGCGCGAGCAGCAGCGGCACCACGGCCGGCTCCTCGCGCAGCGGCAGGTCGTCGCCGTCGATCTCCAGCGGCACCCCGGCCGCGCTCAGCGCCCGCCGCACCCCCGGTATCGCCCGGGCGCCGGCCCGCACCAGCACCGCCATCTCGCCCCACGGCACCCCGTCCTCCAGGTGCGCCCGGCGCAGCAGGTCGGCGATGCTCTCCAGCTCCGCCCCGGGGGTCGGGTAGGTGTACACCGCCACGCTGCCGGCCCCGCCGGGCCGCCCCGGCTGCAGCGCCCGGTGCTGGGCCAGCTTCTCGGCCGGCAGCCGTCCCATCGGCATCCGGCTCAGCAGCTGGCGCGAGGCCGCCAGCAGGTTCGGGGCCGAGCGGCGGGAGACCCGCAGCACCCGGACCTCGGCCGGCCGCCCGTCCCGCTGCGGGAACTGGCGCGGGAAGTCGAGGATGCCGTTCAGGTCGGCGCCGCGGAAGGCGTAGATCGACTGGTCCGGGTCGCCCACCGCGACCAGGTCCCGGCCGCCCCCGGCCAGCTGCCGCAGCAGCCGCACCTGGGCCGGGTCGGTGTCCTGGTACTCGTCGACGAAGACCACGTCGTAGCGGTCCGCGAGGTCGGCCTCGCCGCGTTCGGCCAGCAGCACCGCGCGGTGCACCAGCTCGGCGTAGTCCAGCACCCCGCGCAGGTCCAGCACGTCCAGGTACTCGGCCAGGAAGTGCGCGGCCGCCGCCCAGTCCGGCCGCTGCACGCCCTCGGCGAACCGGGCCAGCGCCGCCTCGTCCAGGCCCAGCTCGCGGCTGCGGGCCAGCACCGCGCGGACCTCGTCGGCGAAGCCGCGGGTGGTCAGGCAGGCCCGCAGGTCCAGCGGCCAGCGGATCCGGGACCGGCCGGCCGCCGCGTCCTCGGCGCCGCCGGCCAGCAGCTCGCGGACCATCACGTCCTGCTCCGGGCCGGAGAGCAGCCGCAGCGGCTCGGCCTGCCGCTCGGGCTCCTGGTGGGCCCGCAGCAGCGCGTGGCAGAAGGAGTGGAAGGTGGTGGCCTGCGGCGCCGCGGCCAGCCGCACCGCCATCCGGTCGCGCAGCTCCATCGCCGCCTTGCGGCTGAAGGTGAGCACCAGGATCCGCTCCGGGTCGGTGCCCCGCTCCACCCGGCGGGCCACCGCCTCCACCAGGGTGGTGGTCTTGCCGGTGCCGGGCCCGGCGAGCACCAGCAACGGGCCGCCCGGGTGCTCGGCCACCGCGCGCTGGTACTCGTCCAGCACGGGTGGTGCGGGCGTCGCGAGCGGGCTGCGCACCAGACGGTAGGGGGAGGCCACGGGAGTCCTGCGGGTCGGCGGTGGGCGGTGATCCCGGGAACCGCTCGGGAAACACCCGGGGGGAACCGGGGGTCGTCCGGGAGGATTCGGGAGTCTTAGAGCCTACGAGATCCACCGGCGCGCGCGGGAACGGGTGCGCCCGCGAGGGGTCCGCCGGGGCGTTCCGCGAGGCAGGATTTCTGTGTGCCGGCGCTAACGACCATCCCAGCGCGCCTGCCGCAGATCCAGGCGCGGCAGGTCCGCCGCGCGCTGCCCGCGCAGCGGGGTGCCCTCCTGCCGGTAGGCGGCCAGCGCCCGCTGCTCGTGCCCGGGCAGCAGTGCGCCGTCCGCCCGGACCACCCGCCACCAGGCGACCGTGCCGCCGTAGAGCGTCATCACCCGGCCGACCTGGCGCGGCCCGCCCTGTCCGAGGTACTCGGCGACGTCCCCGTAGGTCATCACCCGCCCCGACGGGATACGGTCGACCAGATCGAGCACCAGCTCGGCGAACGGGGGCAGCTCGACGGCGGGTCGAGGGGCCGCAGCGGCCGTGCGCTTGTCCGTCACTCGGGCATTCTTGCCCATCCGGGGCAGGCACGGTGCACCTGCGGGGTATTCGCCGCGCCCGGCCCGGCCCCTGTCCGGCGGCCGGTCGCCCGGCATGCCACCATCTTCGGGGCGGTGAGTGGTGATACGAGGACAAGACCAGATGACCGGGACGGTTGACGTGGACGTGGACGAGGGCGCCGGCGAACCCGCCGCCACGCTCCCCCCCGTTGAGGAGCCCGCCGCGGAGTCCGCCGCCGAGCCCAAGGTCTCGCTGGTGAAGCAGACGCCGTCCGAGCGGCGCCCGGTTCCGCTGCCCGCGCCCGCCGCCACCCCGGCCGGCGCGGCCCCGACCGGCGCGACCCCGACCGCTGCCGGCCGGGCCGGCGCCGACGAGGACGACGACGAGGACGGCGAGCGCCTGGCCGTCGACGAGCCGCTGCTCGCCGCCCGCGCGCACCGACCCGGCGACCTGATCCGCTTCCTGGCCGGCCTGCTCGGCATCGGGGCGCTCTTCGTCATCGCCAGCATCGCCAAGTCGACCACCAGCGGCATCGAGACCGACATCCACGCCAACGTGAAGAACGTGGCGCCCTGGCTGACCACCGTGCTCGGCCTGGTCTCCACCGTCGCGGTGCTGGCGGTGCCGCTGGCCTTCGCGGTCGAACGGCTGATCAAACGCGACGGCCTGCGGGTCGCCGACGGCGTGCTCGCCTCGGTGCTGGCCTACGGGGTCACCCTCGCGGTGGACTGGTACGTGGCCGAGGGGGCCTCGCAGACCATCCGCAGCGCGCTGACCCGACTACCGGAGAACGGCGGCCCGATCACCGAACCGGTGCACGGCTACCTGGCCCCGGTGATCGCCTACATGACCGCGGTCGGCATGACCAGCCGACCACGCTGGCGGCTGGCGCTCTGGTCGGTCGTGGTGCTCAGCGGCGCCACCGAGCTGATCAGCAGCGACACCACGCCGCTCTCCCTGCTGCTCACCGTGCTGATCGGCTGGTCGGTGGCGTGCGGCACGCTCTACGCGATCGGCTCGCCCAACATCCGGCCGACCGGGCAGAGCCTGATGCTCGGCCTGCGCCGGCTCGGCTTCGCCCCGCAGAACGCGCACCGCGCCCAGGACGCCCCCGGTGGCACCCGCCGCTACTTCGTCCACCAACAGGGTGCCCCGGCGCTGGACGTGCACATCATCGACCGCGAGCAGCAGGCCTCCGGCTTCTTCTACCGGATCTGGCGCCGGGCCCGGCTGCGCTCGGTGGCGGTGCGGCGCAGCCCGCAGTCGCTGCGCCAGGCGCTGGAGCAGGAGGCGCTGATCGCCTACGCCGCCGCCGCGGCCGGCGCGCACGCCCCGCAGCTGGTGGCCACCTCCGAGCTCGGCCCGGACGCGGCGATCCTGGTCTACGAGAAGGTGGAGGGCCGCACCCTCGACGAACTGCCGGGGGCGGAGATCACCGACGAGGTGATGGCCTCCTTCTGGGAGTCGGTCGGCGCGCTGCACCAGCGCCGGATCGCGCACCGCCGGCTGACCGGCGAGTCGCTGCTGGTGGTGGACGAGAAGGTGGGCAGCCTGGTCAACCTCTCCGGCGGCGACATCGCGGCCGGCGACCTGACCCTGCGGATCGACGTCGCCCAGTTGCTCACCACCTTCGCGCTGCGGATCGGCCCCGAGCGCGCGGTCGCCTGCGCGAACCGGGTGCTGGGCGCGGACCGGGTGGCGGCCGCGCTGCCGTTGCTGCAGCCGGTCGGGATGAGCCGGCAGACCCGCGCCGACCTGGCCAAGCTGACCAAGGAGCGCAAGGCGGCCGCCCAGGCGCTGGCGCTGGAGCAGGTGGCGGCCGGCGAGAAGACCCAGGAGGAGGCCGAGGACGACATCGCGGCGGCCGGCGAGGACCTGCTCAGCCGGCTCCGCGGCCAGATCCTGCAGATCGCCCCGGAGGCCCAGCTCGCCCCGGCCAAGCTGGAGCGGCTCAAGCCGAAGAGCCTGATCACGGTGATCGCGCTGGCCTTCGCCGCCTACCTGGCGGTGACCACCATCCAGCCGGGCCAGCTGAAGCTCTCGCACATGAACTGGGGCTGGGCGGCGGTCGCACTGGCCGCCGCCGAGGACAACCCAACGGACACGGAGAGGAGAACAAACAGCCTCTCTTTAGGGCAAAGACCGCTCCCT
>NZ_JBNQTI010000109.1:0-3765 GCF_050325825.1 Kitasatospora sp. LaBMicrA B282 | reverse complement strand
GGGGGGGGGGGGGGAGGGAGAATGGACAACAACCGCGGCCAGCTACGTGGCCGCGGCGATGAGCCTGACCGGCTTCGTGCCGGAACGGCTGCCGTTCCGGCGCACCGTGGCGGCGCAGCTGGCCGGCTCCTTCGTGAAGCTGGTCGCCCCGGCGGCGATCGGCGGCATCGCGCTGAACACCCGCTACCTGCAGAAGCAGGGGGTGCGGCCGGGGCAGGCGGTGGCGAGCGTCGGCGCCTCGCAGCTGGCCGGCCTCGGCGGGCACCTGCTGCTGCTCTTCTGCTTCGGTCTGATCACCGGCAGCCAGGGCAACGGCAACCTGGGCAGCGAGCGCGCGGTGATCATCGGGGTGCTCACGGCGGCCGTGCTGGCCCTGGTGATCGCGGCGGTGGGGCCGCTGCGGCGGTTCGTGGTGACCCGGGTGCGCTCGCTCTTCTTCGGCGTGGTGCCGCGGATGCTCGACCTGATGCAGACGCCGAGCAAGCTGGTCACCGGCTTCGGCGGCATCCTGCTGCTGACCCTGGCCTTCACCGCCTGCCTGGACGCCTCGGTGCGGGCCTTCGGCGGCTCGATGAGCTTCGCCGCCGTCGCGGTGATCTTCCTGACCGCGAACGCGGCCGGGTCCGCGGTGCCGACCCCGGGCGGGATCGGCGCGATCGAAGGTGCGCTGATCTTCGCGATGAGCCTGGCGATCCCGCCGGCCACCGCGACCTCGGCGGTCTTCCTGTTCCGGGCGCTGACCTTCTGGCTGCCGGTGCTGCCGGGCTGGATCGCCTACAGCACCCTGCAGCGCAGGGACTCGCTCTAGAACCAGAACGAGCCGCAGGCCGGGCCCCGTCGGTACGGGGCCCGGCCTGCGGCTCTGTTCAGCGTTCGGCGTCCGGTCAGTAGACCGGCTTCTCCGGCTCGATCTGGTTGACCCAGCCGATCACGCCGCCGCCCAGGTGGACCGAGTTCGCGAAGCCCGCCGCCTTGAGCACGGCCAGCACCTCGGCCGAGCGGACACCGGTCTTGCAGTGCAGCACGATCTTCTTGTCCTGCGGCAGCTTCTCCAGCGCGCTGCCCATCAGGAACTCGTTCTTGGGGATCAGCACCGCACCCGGGATGCTGACGATCTCGTACTCGTTCGGCTCGCGGACGTCGATCAGCAGGATGTCCTCGTTGTTGTCCTGCATCTCCTTGAGCTGCTTGGACGTGATGGTCGAGCCGAGCGCGGCCTCCTGAGCCTCCTCGGAGAGCACGCCGCAGAACGCCTCGTAGTCGATCAGCTCGGTGACCGTCGGGTTCTCGCCGCAGACCGCGCAGTCGGGGTCCTTGCGGACCTTGACCTGGCGGTAGTTCATCTCCAGGGCGTCGTAGATCATCAGCCGGCCGACCAGCGGCTCGCCGACGCCGGCCAGCAGCTTGATCGCCTCGGTGACCTGGATCGAGCCGATCGAGGCGCAGAGCACCCCGAGCACGCCGCCCTCGGCGCAGGAGGGGACCATGCCCGGCGGCGGGGCCTCCGGGTACAGGCAGCGGTAGCACGGGCCGTGCTCGGCCCAGAAGACGCTGGCCTGGCCGTCGAACCGGTAGATCGAGCCCCAGACGTACGGCTTGCCGAGCAGCACCGCGGCGTCGTTCACCAGGTAGCGGGTGGCGAAGTTGTCGGTGCCGTCGACGATCAGGTCGTAGCCGGAGAAGATCTCCATCACGTTGTCGTTGTCGAGCCGCTCGTCGTGCAGGATCACCTCGACGTACGGGTTGATCTCCTTGACCGAGTCGCGGGCCGACTCGCCCTTGGAACGCCCGATGTCGGACTGCCCGTGGATGATCTGGCGCTGCAGGTTCGACTCGTCGACGGTGTCGAACTCGACGATGCCGAGCGTGCCCACACCGGCCGCGGCCAGGTACATCAGGGCCGGGGAACCGAGGCCGCCGGCGCCCACGCAGAGCACCTTGGCGTTCTTCAGCCGCTTCTGCCCGGCCATCCCCACGTCGGGGATGATCAGGTGGCGGGAGTACCGGCGGACCTCGTCTACGGTGAGCTCGGCGGCCGGCTCGACCAGGGGTGGCAGCGACACGGGGACTCCGATGGTCGTCAAAAACGGTGGTTCCTTCGACCAACAGTGTCATGCCGGTGGTGTATTCCGAGACAGCAGGTCCGATGGGTGAGACAAGGTCCGCCGGATGCTGGGAATCGCGGCAGACTCGCGACCCCCTCGAACCCGCCTAGACCCGACAGGCGGTCTCCAGCCAGACGTCGCCCAGCGACTCCTCCAGCGGGGTGTGGGCCCGCCAGCCGAGCCGCTCCCGGGCGGTGCGGACGTCGGCCTGCCGCCAGGCCACCGGCTCGACCGCAGGCCGCGGCTCGGCGGCCAGCGGCCCGCCGCCCGGCAGCAGCAGCGGCTCGACCACCGACTGGGCGGGCAGCGCCACGGTGCGGATCTCCTCGCAGAGCACGCCCTCGAAGCCGGCCGCACGGACCAGCAGCTCGGCCGCCTCCCGCGCCCGCACCGCGTGCCCGGTGCCGATGTTGATCACGCCGGTCGCGGCCGAGACGGCCGCCGCCAGCACCGCCTGCGCCACGTCCCGGACGTCCACGAAGTCGCGGAACGGGGACAGGTCCGGCATCCGGACCTGTCCCTCCTGCTGCTCCAGCGCCCGGCGCAGCCCCTCGGCCAGCCGTCCGAAGAGCGAGGCCGCCGGGGTCCCGGGACCGACCACGTCGAAGACCCGGAGCACCGCGGCGTCCAGCCCGGAGGAGAGCACCAGCTCGGTGCCCGCCAGCTTGGACACCCCGTACGGCCCGACCGGGCGCGGCTCGGCGCTCTCCGGCACCGGCGTGCCGAGCGGCACCGTGCCGTACTCGGCGGCCGAACCGATGTGCACCAGCCGGGCGGGCTCGCGGCTGCGCCGGATCGCCTCGCAGACGGTCGCCACGGCGAGCGCGTTGGCCCGCACCAGGGTCCGCGGGGTGCCGTAGGTGGCACCGGCGCAGTTGACCACCACCTGCGGCGCCACCGCGTCCAGGAACCGGGCCAGCGCCCCCGGGCTCCCGGCCGCCAGGTCGAACCGGATGTCGGCCGAGTCCCGCCGCCCGAGCACCGTGACCTGCAGGTCACGGTCCAGCAGCAGCCGTTCGGCGACCCGGCGGCCGATGTACCCACCGGCCCCCAGCAGCAGCACCCTCATCCCTGACTCCTGATCCTTGCCCTCGATGGATTGACGTGCGCGGTCGGTGCGGATCCCCGGCCCGGTCGGACCCGGCCGGACCCGCGCTAGCGGTGGGTCCGCGGGCGGCCCAGCACCAGCCAGGTGTACGGCAGCAGCACGGCCGCCACCGCCCCCGCGGCCAGCACGGCGAGCGCGCCCGGGGTGTCCGCCCAGCCGGCCAGCAGGCCGAGCGACCGCAACGCCGACAGGCCCGCACCGAGCCCGCCGGCGCCGAGTAAGCCGGCCGCCGCGGCACTGCGCCGACCGCACCGGCGCAGCGCGGCGGCGGCCGCCAGCACCAGGCCGAGCAGCGCCTGGGCGACCCACTGCAGCGGCCCGGCCCGCTGGACCACCGCGTGCAGCAGGCCGCCGCCCGCCGCCGGGCCGGGCGCCACCGCGGTGAGCAGCGCCAGCGCCGCGAAGCTGGTCGCGGCCAGCACCGCCAGTTGCAGGGCCAGCGCGACCGGCAGCACCGGGCTCATCCGGGCCCGGAACTGCGCCAGCGTCGCGGCGTCGCGCAGCTGCACCCGGCCGGCGTGCCGGACCCAGCGGGCCGCCCGGTCGGCCGCG
>NZ_JBNQTI010000108.1:0-30589 GCF_050325825.1 Kitasatospora sp. LaBMicrA B282 | reverse complement strand
GGTGCCGCGCAGCCCGCGCTGGAGCCGGTGCGCCCGGCCGAGGAGCCGCCGGCCGCCGGTCCCTCCTCGGCGCTCGCCCTGGCCGAGCCGGCCCGCCCGGCGCCGGTCCCGCCGGTGCCGGTCGCCCCGCCGATGCCAGGCACCCCGCCGACCCTGCCGCCGGTGCCGCAGCAGCTCCCGGTGGGCAGCGGTCTGGGCGAGCTGGCCCCGCCCCGGCCCGCCGGGTTCGCCAGCGCCTTCCCGGCCGCGTTCCCGGTGCCGGCTGCGCCGACCGCGCCGGTCCCGGTCGAACCGCGCACCCCGCCGCGCCCGATGGCCGCGCTGCCCCCGGCGGCCGGTCCCGCGAACACCGGTTCCGCGAACACCGGCCCCGCGCAGCTCGGCTCGGGGGACACCGAGAGCGGCCTGCCCCGGCTCTCCGGCGAGGACGACTCGATCGGGGCGGGCGCCGGCCTGGCCCCGCGGGTGCCGGAGTACCCGGACTACCCGACCATGGTCAACCCGACCCCGGACGGCCGCCCGCGCCGCCTGCTGGTCTGGCCCGAGCCCGACCCGTCGACCAAGCAGGCGCTCCAGGAGCGCGGCTACCGCCCGGTGATAGTCCGCTCCCGCGAGGAGGTGGACGCCCAGGTCGCCGCCTACCCGGCCGCGCTCTTCGTCGACCCGCTGACCGGCCCGATCACCCGCACCGCGCTGCAGTCGCTGCGCACCGCGGCACTGAACAGCCGGGTCCCGGTCCTGGTCACCGCCGGTCTGGGCCAGGCCACCCGGGACGCCGCCTACGGGGCCGACCCCGCCGTGCTGCTGCGCGCGCTGGCCCCCCGGGACAGCGAGAACCACGCCGCCCGGGTGCTGCTGGTGGAGGGCGACCCGGACATCGCGGCCGCGCTCACCAGCAGCCTGGAGCGGCGCGGGATGCACGTGGAGCACGCGGCCTCGGAGAACGACGCGGTCTCCAAGGCGAGCAGCGTGCAGCCCAACCTGGTGGTGATGGACCTGCTGCAGATCCGCCGCCGCCGGATGGGCCTGCTGGACTGGCTGCGCGCCAACGACCGGCTGCACCGCACCCCGCTGGTCGTCTACACCTCGGTGGACCTGGACCCGACCGAGCTGCCCCGACTGCGCACCGGCGAAACGGTGCTCTTCCTCGCCGAGCGCTCCACCAGCGCCGACGTCCAGGCCCGGATCGTCGACCTGCTCGGCCGGATCGGCTCCCTGAGCGAGGTCTCGGCAGCCAGCTGAGCAACGACACCACGAGGGGGGAGCACCGAGCCCGGTGCTCCCCCCTCGCCGGTCGGTCACTCCTTCCCGAGCACCGTGACGTCCAACTCCCCGGCCGCGTAGGCGGCGCGGATCACTTTCATCAAAGAGTGTCGTGATCCACCGAGGTGCGACTACTCTGCGGAGTGGAACGTGCACGGATCCGGGGAGGTCGCCACGATGACGAAGCGGATCGGCGGATACGCCCGGATCAGTCTGGACAAGGACGGCGACGAGCTGGGCATCGACCGCCAACGCGAGGACTACACGTACTACGCTGCCGCCCGGGTGGGCTGGGAGATCGTCCGTGACTACATCGACAACGACGCGTCGGCCTACAGAAAGAACGTCGTCAGGCCGGAGTTCGAGCGGCTGCTGAACGACCTGAAGTCCGGCGTGCTTGATGGCGTGGTCGCCTACGACCTCGACCGGCTGATGCGTCAGCCGATGGACCTCGAGCGCCTGATCGGCATCTTCGAGGACAGCCCGAAGCTCGTCTTCGGCACGGTGACACAGGATTACGACCTGTCCACCAGTGACGGCCGGACCATGGCCCGGGTCATGGTCACGATGGCCAACAAGGCATCGGCAGACGCTTCTCGGCGGATCGCTCGCAAGCACCGGGAACTTGCCGACGCGGGCAAGAACGGCGGCAGCCATCGCGCGTTCGGTTGGAACGACGACCGGGTGACCGTGAAGCAGGACGAGGCCTCGCTGATCCTCGAGGCACATGACGCCCTGTTGGCGGGCACGAGGCTCTCGACGATCACACGGCAGTGGCAGGCCCTGGACGTGAAGACGGCGCGGAAGAGCGCCAAGCCCATCTCTCGGACCGCCGTGAAAGCGATCCTGAGCAACTGGCGTCTCTGCGGATACCGGGCCGTGAAGGGCGAGATCCATTATGGGAAGGACGGAAACCCCGTCATTGCCGAGTGGGAATCCATCACCACGCCGGAGCGCGTGAGCGCAGTACGTGAGGTCCTCGCGGAGCGCAGCGAGAAATTCCGCAACCAGGGGAACACCAATGGATACCGCTACCTGCTGACCGGCGTGGCACGCTGCTCCGAGTGCGGAGCACGAATGGTCCCGAAGCGGAGGTCAAATTGCGAGCCCGGGAGCAAGAGAAGCGCATTCTCCTACGCATGCCCGACCAGGTCCGAGGGCGGATGTGGCAAGGTGAGCCGCCAGGGCGAAGCGCTGGATTCGTGGATCACTACGCTGGTTCATGACGCACAGGCGGCACTGTTGGCCGCTCCTCAGGCGGAGATGCCCGACTCCTTTCCCGGCGAGGCTCGTCTGATCGAGATCGAGGCCGAGAGGGCCGAGTACCTGGCGGCCAGGCGGAGCAACAAGATCACTGCCTCGACGCTGATCACCCTGCTCGAGCCCCTGGAAAACGAGCAGGAGCAGCTCAAGCGGGATCGAAGCCGGTTCATCGTCGAGCAGGCACAGGCCCAGGATGTCGTCAATCTGTCAGACGACTTCGAGAGGCTGCCCATCGAACGCCAGAAGGCAGTCATCATGAAGCACGTCAAGGCCGTGATCGTCCATCCCGTCGGCAAGGGAGCCAGGAAGTTCGATCCCAGACTCATTGAAATGGTCTGGACATAAAGAAATAGTGCCGGGACGCCGAGGCCCCGCCCTCTGGAAGGCGGGGCCTCGAAGCACTGTGCGGGTCCTACTCAGCTCGCGCATCGCCCTTGCCGGCCTTGCCGTCCTCCCAGATGACGCTCAGGCGGCCGGACCTATACAGTTCACGAATTACCTTCTTGTCGAACTTGCCGACCGAGGTCTTCGGCACCGCGGACATCAGCGCCCAGCGCTCGGGCAGTTGCCAGGAGGCGATCCGGCCGGCCAGGAAGGTCCGCAGGCCGGGGAGGTCGACCTGGGCGTCCGGGCGCAGCACCACGGTGGCCAGCGGGCGCTCGCCCCACTTGTCGTCCGGTACCGCGACCACCGCGGCCTCGGCGACCTCGGGGTGGGCCATCAGCTCGTTCTCCAGCTCGACCGAGGAGATCCACTCGCCGCCGGACTTGATCACGTCCTTGGCCCGGTCGGTGAGGGTGAGGAAGCCGTCGAGGGTGATGGTGCCGACGTCGCCGGTGCGCAGCCAGCCGTCCTCGGTGAACTTGTCCTCGGGGCGCACGGGTTCGGCGTCCGGGCCGGCGTGGTAGGCGCCGGCGATCCACGGGCCGCGCACCTCCAGCTCGCCCGCGCTCGCGCCGTCGTGCGGCATCCGCTCGCCGTTCGGGCCGGTGAGGCGGGCCTGCACGGAGGCCGGGAAGACGCCCTGGGTGATCCGGTACTCCCACTCCTGCTCGGCGCTCAGGCCGGCCGGCGGCAGGGCGAAGGTGCCCAGCGGGGAGGTCTCGGTCATGCCCCAGGCGTGCACCACGCGGATGCCGTGGCGCTCCTCGAAGGCGCGCATCAGGGCCGGCGGGCAGGCCGAGCCGCCGATCACCACCTGGCGCAACGAGGAGACGTCGTAGGGCTGCTGACGGTTCGTCGGGTGGTCGAGCTCGTCCAGCAGGCCGTTCCAGATGGTCGGCACCGCGGCGCTGACGGTGGGCCGGATCCGGTCGATCATGGTGGCCAGCGGCTGCGGCTGCAGGAACCGGTCCGGCATCAGCACGCCGGCCCCGGACATGAAGGCCGCGTGCGGGATCCCCCAGGCGCCGACGTGGAACATCGGGACCACCGGCAGCACCACGTCCCGCGGGGTGAGGCCGAAGGTGGCGGCCGAGTTGACCTGCAGGCAGTGCAGGTAGAGCGAACGGTGGCTGTAGACCACGCCCTTGGGATCGCCGGTGGTGCCGGAGGTGTAGCAGATCATCGCCGCGCTGCGCTCGTCCAGCTCCTCCTGCCACGGGTAGTCGGTGGGGCGGCCGGCGATCAGTTCCTCGTAGTCGTGCACCGCGCCCGGGAAACCGGCCAGCAGCGAGCGGTCGCCCGGGCCGCTGACCACGATGTGCCGGAGGGTCGGGGCAAGTTGTGGCAGCACCCCGGCGAGCAGCGGCAGCACGCTGCCGTTGACCACGATCGCCTGGTCGGCGGCGTGGTTGATGATGTACGCCAACTGGGCGGCGGGCAGCCGCAGGTTGAGGGTGTGCAGCACCGATCCCATCGCCGGCACCGCGAGGTAGGCCTCCAGGTGGTCGGCGTTGTTCCACATCAGGGTCCCGAGGACGCTCCCCTCCCGCAGGTCGAGCTCGTCGCGCAGCGCGTGCGCGAGCTGGGCGGCGCGGGCGCCGACCTCGGCGAAGCTGCGCACCTCGGGGCCGGTCTCAGTCCAGGTGGTCACGGTGGCCCGGCCGTGGATGGTCGCGCCGTGGCCCAGCATCCGGGCGACGGTGAGCGGTACGTCCTGCATGGTGCTGAACACGCGGGTCCTCCTTGACCGGGCTGCCGACTGCCGGACCCCGGATCACCTGCACGGCAGCTCCTACTGGCAGGTAGCCCGGTGGTCCGCAGCCGATTCTGGCGCGCCGCGGGAGGCCGTGTCAGCAGGACGGGGGCGAATGAGACGATTCGCTCAAACCCCTAGGTCGGCAGGTGCCCCGGACGGCACCGGCCAGGTCGGCGGGTGCCAGTCCAGCATGGGCGCGGCGGCCCGGACCAGGGTGCGGGCCGGGAGGCTGCCGGCCAGGGTCAGCAGGGTGTCGCGGGCGGCCACCGCAAGCGGGGTGTGCAGGGCGACCAGGCGGGCCACCCGACGGGAGCGGGCGGCCACCCAGGTGGTGCGGGGCAGCCGGGCGGCGGAGTAGGCGGGCAGGTCGAAGCGGTCGGTGGCGTGGTGGGCGAGCACCACGGCGTCCTCGATCGCCTGGCAGGCGCCCTGGCCCTGGAACGGGGTCATCGCGTGCGCGGCGTCGCCGAGCAGTGCGGTGCGACCCCGGTGGTACGCGGGCAGCGGGTCGCCCAGTTCGTGGACGTCGTGGCGCAGCACGCGGTCCGGCTCGGCGGCGGCGAGGAGGGCGGGGAGCGGGGCGTGCCAGTCGCCGAACCGGCGCAGCAGTTCGGCTCGTTCGTCGCCGTCGACAGCAGCTCCGCCCGGCGCGGTCCAGGCCGCCGCGTACAGGTAGACCCGGTCCTCGGCGAGCGGGACCACGCCGATCAGGGCGCCGCGGCCCCAGGTCTCCCCGACTGGGAGGGTGCTGCCGGGCGGGCGCGGCACGATGGTGCGCCAGGTGGTGCAGCCGGCGTAGCGGGGGCCCGGGTGGTCGGGGAAGAGCCGGGCCCTGGTGGGCGAGCGCAGCCCGTCGGCGGCCACCACCAGGGCGGCCCGGTGCTCGGTGCCGTCGGCGGTGCGTACCAGGGCGGGGGCGTCCGCGGAGCCGGGGTCGACCAGTTCGGCGGTGCTGCCGGTGTGCAGGACGCCGGGCGGCAGCTGCGCCGCCAGCTCGGCCACCAGGTCGGCGCGGGGCAGCACCACGATTGGGTCGCCGTAGGCGCGGGCGAAGCCGGCCGTGCTGGTGCGGGCGAGTCGGCGGCCGGACGGGCGGCGCAGTGCGGCCTCGCCATGGGC
This sequence comes from Kitasatospora sp. LaBMicrA B282, assembly GCF_050325825.1. NCBI lineage: Bacteria > Bacillati > Actinomycetota > Actinomycetes > Kitasatosporales > Streptomycetaceae > Kitasatospora > Kitasatospora sp. LaBMicrA B282. The sequence continues at coordinate 24,804 of NZ_JBNQTI010000108.1, read as the reverse complement.
GGCGGCCCGGGCGCGGATCGGGTCGCCGACGCCCAGCAGGTCGAGGGCGCGCAGCGCGTTGGGGGCGATGCTCAGGCCGGAGCCGACCGGGTCGAGCGCGGCGGCGCGCTCGTGCACGGTGACCCGCCAGCCGCGCCGGTACAGGGCGAGGGCGGCGGTCAGGCCGCCGATCCCGGCGCCGATCACCAGGGCGGTTCGTTCGGGGGTGGTCGGGTGCGGATCGGTCATGCCCTCACGGTACTACTGATGTAGTGGATTGACACTACATTCATAGTAAGCCGTCTTGGGACGGCATGATCGGGGACATGAGTTCGCCGCGCGCCGCCCTGATCGCCGACACCGCCATCGCCCTGCTCGCCGAGCGGGGCTCCCGCGGGCTCACCCACCGCGCCGTGGACGAGGCGGCCGGCCTGCCGCCCGGCACCACCTCCAACCACGCCCGCAGCCGGGCCGCGCTGCTCGCGGCCACCCTGGACCGGATCACCGAGCTGGAGACGCAGGCGATGCTGCCCGGTGGGCCGCCGACCGCCGCGGCCGCCTGGCCCGCGCCCGGCAGCAGCCCGCGGGCGGCGCTGGCCGCGTTGCTGGCCCACGCCCTGGAACAGGCCCTCGGCCCGGGGCGCACCCTCACCCTGGCCCGCTTCGAACTCGCCCTGGAGGCCACCCGCCGCCCCGAACTGCGCGCCGTCTACGACCGCCTGGGCGCCGACTTCCTCGTCCAGGCCGCGCAGTTGCTGACCTTCGCCGGCTCGCCGGCACCGCAGCAGCACGCCGGGGCCCTGATCCGCTGGTGCGAGGGCGTGCTCTTCTACTCCGTGGCCGGCGCCGGCCAGGACCGCGCACCGGGCCGGGACGAACTCCGGGCCGAGGCCGAGCAGTACCTGACCGGCCTCCTCGGACCCGCCTGACCGGCCTCCCCCGACCCCGTGTCCGGCCCGCCGGAACCCGCCCGACCGGCCTGCCGGAACCCGCCCGACCGGCCTGCCGCAGCCCACCCGACCGCCCCCGCCGGCCGGCTCACCCCTCGGCGGCCAGCGCCGCCCGTTCCGCCTCCGGGAGCCAGTCGCGCTCCGGGCGGTACTCCAGCCAGCGGTGCCGGCGGCCGGCTTCGGCGAAGGCCCGCAGCAGCTCCGGGATCGCCGGGTGGGCGCCGTGCCGCGGCCAGACCAGCGACCAGGCGTACAACGGGGTCGGCTCGACCAACGGCACCGAGCGCAGGCCGGCGGCGGCCGCGCCGTCCGGCAGCGGCAGGTCCGCGGGCAGCACGGTGAACCCGTCGGAGGTCTGCCGCAGGTGGGCCAGGAAGGACTCGGCCCCGAGATTGGCCTCCGGCACCAGCGCCCCGCCCAGCCCGAACCGCTCGGCGAACTGCCGCAGGAACTCCAGCCGCTCCAACGCGGCCGGCACCAGCAGCCGCCCGCCGCGCAGTTGGTCCGGCCGCAGCGCGTCGGCAGCGGCCAGCGGGTGGTCGGGGCCGAGCACCACGTCCACCGGCTCCAGCCGGACCAGCCGGTGCGCCAGCGCCTCGTCGCGGCCGTCGCCCAGCGCGTGGTGACGGCCGAAGCCGGCGTCGGTCTCGGCCCGCAGCAGCGCGCCGGCCACCGCGGGCAGGTCGCGGCCGTGACCGATCTCGACGCTCGACGACAGCTGCTCGCCGACCACCTGACGGACCGTCCGCAGCGGTGCGAACAGGTGGCCCCAGACGTCCAGCCGCAGCGGCCGCACCGACTGCCGGACCGCGGCCACCGCCGTGTCCCCGGCCGCGAGCAGCGCCCGGGCCGGCGCCAGGAGGCGCTCGCCCGCCGCGGTCGGCGCCACGCCCCGCGGATCGCGCTCCAGCAGCCGCTCGCCGAGCCGGTCCTCCAGCCGGGCGATCCGCTTGGAGAGCGCCTGCTGGGTGAGCGACAGCTCCTGGGCGGCCCGGCCGAAGTGCCGGTGCTCGGCGGCCGCGACGAAGGCGCGCACCTGGGCGAGGTCGAGATCCACGATCGCCATCATCGACGACAACCGTTGGTTGTCAAGGCTCTTGAGGAGTTGTTGGCCGCCCGCACCCCGGTCGCGGTTGGCTGTGATCACCGCCCGGGAGGACCGGACGCGAGGACCGGGCGGGCAGACCGCCAGGACGCCGAAGGAGCGAGCAGATGAAGGCATTCGTGCCCACCGGGACCCCCGCCGCGGTCGGCCCCACGGTCCGGCAGGCCGCGGTGGCCGAACCGGTCCAACGGGCCGACCAGGCCCTGATCAAGGTCGAGGCCTACTCGGTCAACCGCGGCGAGACCTTCGTGCTGGAGCGGCCGCCGGCCGACTGGCGGCCCGGCAAGGACGTGGCCGGGCTGGTGGTGCAGGCCGCCCCGGACGGCTCCGGGCCGGCGGTCGGCCGGCGGGTGGTGGCCCACCCGCCGGCCGCCGGGTGGGCCGAGTACGTCGCGGTGCCGACCGGCGCGCTGGCCCCGCTGCCGGACCGGGTGAGCGCCGTGCAGGCCGCCGCACTGCCGCTGGCCGGCCTGACCGCGCTGCGCCTGCTGCGCACCGCCGCCCGGCACACCGGCCACCTGGCGGGCCGCCGGATCCTGCTCACCGGCGCCTCCGGCGGGGTGGGGCACTACGTCACCGAACTGGCCGCCGCCGCGGGCGCCCGGCTCACCGTGGTGACCGCCTCGGCCGAGCGCGGCGCCCGGCTGCGCGAACTGGGCGCCGCCGAGGTGGTGCACCAGGTGGCCGACGCCACCGGGCCGTTCGACCTGGTGCTGGAGTCCACCGGCGGCACCGCGCTGCCGCTGGCGCTGGCCCGGCTGGCGCCGCGCGGGCTGCTGCTCTGGTTCGGGCAGGCCAGCCGGCAGCCGGTGGAGCTGAACTTCTTCGACATCCTGTCCGGCCCGGTCAGCGCGACCATCCGGCAGTTCAGCTACGCCGACGTGGACGAGCCGGACGGCGCGGACCTGGCCACCCTGGTGCGGCTGACCGCCGAGGGCCGGCTGCACCCGGAGCTGGGCACCGTGCGGGACTGGGCCGAGACCCCACAGGTACTGGACGAGCTGCGCGAGCGCCGGATCCGCGGCAACGCGGTGCTGACCGTCGCCTGACGGAGCACCGGCATGATCGACCATCAGATCCGACCATCGGAAGGAACGACCGCCATGACCAGCACCACCAGCACCACCAGCACCATCGCTGCCGCCGCCACCCCCAAGGAGATCGTGGCCCGCTACGTCCAGGCCGTCATCGACGGCGACCTGGCCGCCATCCGGGACAGCTTCACCCCGGACGCCACCTGGGAGTACCCCGGCGACCTGCCGCTGAGCCGGACCTGGACCGGCCGGGACGCCATCGTCGACGACTTCCTGGTCGGCGCCGGCGCCTACTTCGCCCCCGACGGCGCCCCGCGGGTGACGCTGACCGGCCTGCTCGCCGACGGCGACCGGGTGATCGCCGAGTGGACCGCGCTGGGCACCGCGAAGGGCGGCGGGCGCTACGACAACCGGTGCCTGGGGATCTTCACGGTGCGGGACGGCCGGATCGCCGCGGTCCGCGAGTACCTGGACACCCGGATGGTCGGGCGGGTGCTCTTCCCGGAGCTCTAGGGGGTGCCCCGGGAACGCCAGGAGCTACCGCCGCGCCCTGGGGGCGACGGCGGTGGCCACCAGGGTGTCCAGTTGGTCCCGGTCGATGGTCAGCTGGGCGCCCCCGTAGCTCTCCTCCACCGGCCCGTGCAGCTGGTGGGAGCGGCGGTGCGCGGCCCACTGGTCGTCACCCAGCACCCCGGCGCCGTCCAGGCTCGGGCTGCTGTCCCAGCGGGCGTACCAGACGGCGTCCGGCATCGGTGCGGCCCCAGCCCGCTGGGCCGCCGCCAGGTCGCCGATCCCGGAGTCGAGGCTGGAGTAGAACCCGGAGAAGTAGCCCGCCTGGTGCAGGCCCAGGGTCCAGCCGACGGTGAAGTCGATGACCGCCTTGGAGCAGCCGGCGTCATCCGACTGGTAGGCCTCCATGTCGAGGTAGACCGGGCTGCCGGGGCCGATGCCGACCTGCTGGGCGCCGCGCACCGCCTCGGCCGCCTCCTGCCGGCCCTGGTCGACCGCGTTCGCCGGGTCGATCCGCTGCGGCTTGTTCGCCGCCATGCTGCACGGCGCCTGTAGCCCGACGTGGGTCGGCACCAGCCGCCAGCCCAGCGCCCGCACCTGGCGCACCCAGTCCGCGGTCAGGGCGGTCTGGGCGCAGGCCCGCTGCCGGCCGCTGGTGTAGATGCCGACCGAGCCGTACGGCGAGGCGCCGTGCCAGGCCCGCATCACGTCCAACGACGGGGCGGTGCAGGCGTCGAAGCCGCTGCCGGTGAAGACGGTGCGCGGGCCGGCGGCCAGCTGGGCGGCGCCCGGGTCCGGCAGCACCGTCACCCCGGCGGGCGGGGCCGGCGCCGGGGTGGGGCTCGGCGAGGCGGGGCTCAGGGCGGGCAGCTGCGGGGCCGCGGGTGGGACCGGCGCGGCGGGCGGCACGGGAGCTGCGGGCGCGGCCGGCAGCGCGGGCAGCCCGGGCAGCACGATCGGCCCGGGCGGGAAGAGCCGGTGACCGAGGACCTTGGGCGGGCCGGCCACCGGGGTGCGGTTGGCCGTCTCGGCGTAGGCGAGCGGGACGCCCCGGCCGGCGCTTTGGTCGGTGGCCAGCAGCAGGACGAGGGCGGCGGCCGAGATCGCCGCCGGACGCAGGTAGCGGACCATCCCCCGATGCTGACCCCGACTGACGGCTCGTCGGCCGAGCCTGGGGCGGACGCGCCGCTCCCGCACCTCGAATCCACCCGGGTGGAGCAGGGGGAGAGCGCCACGACAGGGGGTTGGGAGGGTCACGGTCCTGACCGGCGGCGGCGCGCCACGGCCGACCGCGCCCCGACGTGCGGATGGGCGGTGCCGTGATCGGCACCGCCCATCGACCCGGAGCTGCGGTGACCCTTTCCGCCGCCCAACTGGTCTGCGCACTGCACGGCCGGGGAGGCCTGCGGAGCCGGGGAGTTCGCTCAGCCGTGGCGCGCCGCCCGGCCGGAGGCCGGGAGGGCGGCGGCTACTCCCCGGTGGGAAGGGTTACTTGGCGATCGGCGCGAAGTCGATCTTCACGCCCTTGTTGGCCTGGTCGGCGTAGACCCAGCCCGAGTTGTCCTTCACCCCGAGGGTGTTGTTCTGGTTCGACGCGCCGTTGCCGGTCGCGGTCTGCTGGGTCCAGTTGTAGTTGCCGTCCACCGAGCCGAAGACGTTGCCGCTGCCCAGGTTGGAGACGACGCTGCTGTTGGAACCGTCGTTGGAGCCGGCCACGTTGTCCGCGAAGGCAGCGCCGGCACCGGCCAGCAGCAGGCCTGCTGCCAGTGGTGCGGCGGCCAGTGCGACGACCACCCGGGCGGTGCGGTTGCGAGCCATGGGAATCCTCCAGAAGACCGGAAGTGAACTGATTGCTGCGGGAGTTCGCGGCCAGACGAGCTCCTGCGGGCTGCGACGCCGAGATCAAGATTCCGCGACCGGCGGCCCGATCGCCAGTCCTCACCAGGCAATTCGCTCGATCGCGTGACCCCGGGACGCTAAACCATGGACGCGCGGAAGCCGATATCCACTGGTCGGTCTTCGGCCACCGCGCACCCGAGCGGAATCACCGGTACCGCCTGCCCAGGCCGCGCCACCCCCCTCGCGCCACCCCGGGAATGGCTCAGAACAGCTTGCCGGGATTGAGGATTCCCAGCGGATCGAACAATCCTTTCATCTGCTTTTGCAGCTCCAGTCCGACCGGCCCCAGCTCCCGCGCCAGCCATTCCCGCTTGAGCAGCCCGACGCCGTGCTCGCCGGTGATGGTTCCGCCCAGTTCCAGGCCGAGCGCCATGATCTGCTCGAAGGAGTCCTTCGCCCGGGCCACCTGCTCCGGGTCCCCGGCGTCGAAGACGACGATCGGATGGGTGTTGCCGTCCCCGGCGTGGCAGCAGACGCCGATGGTCAGCCCGCAACGCTCGCCGATCGCGGCCACCCCGGCCAGCATCTCGGCCATCCGGGACCGCGGCACGGCCACGTCGTCCACCATCGTGGTGCCCAGCGCGTCCATCGCGGTCAGCGCCAGCCGTCGGGCCTGCAGCAGCAGCTCCGACTCGGCCTGGTCCTCGGCCGGCACCACCTCGGTGGCCCCCGCGGCGGTGCACAGCTCGGCGACCGCCGCCAGCTCCCGGAGCCGCTCCGGCCCGTCGAAGGCCACCATCAGCAGCGCCGCGGTGCTCTCCGGCAGCCCCATGTTCCCGTACCGGTTGACCGCCCGGACCATCACCGAGTCCATCAGCTCCATCAGCGACGGGGTGAAGCCGGCCTCGGTCACCGCGTTCACGGCCGCGCAGGCCGCACCGGTACTGCCGAACTCGGCGACCAGCGCCAGCTGCGGGGCGGGCGCCGGCCGCAGCGCCAGCACCGCGCCGACCACCACGCCCAGGGTGCCCTCGGAGCCCACGAAGAGCCGGGTCAGGTCGTAGCCGGCCACCCCCTTGGCGGTGCGCCGCCCGGTGCGCAGCAGCCGCCCGTCGGCCAGCACCACGTCCAGGCCGAGCACGTACTCGCTGGTCACCCCGTACTTGACGCAGCACAGCCCGCCGGCGCCGGTGCCGATGTTGCCGCCGATCGTGCAGGACTCCCAGCTGGACGGGTCCGGCGGGTAGGCCAGCCCGTGCGCCTCGGCGGCCCGGGACAGCGCGGCGTTCACCACCCCGGGCTCGACCACGGCGATCCGGTTCACCGGGTCCAGTTCCAGGATCCGGTCCATCTTCAGCAGCGACAGCAGGATGCAGCCGGCCACCGCGTTCGCCCCGCCGGAGAGCCCGGTCCTGGCCCCCTGCGGCACCACCGGCACCCGCAGCCCGGTGGCCGTGCGCAGAACGTGCCGGACCTCCTCGACGGTGCGCGGAAAGACCAGCGCCGCCGGTTGCCCGGCGGCGCAGAACCCGGCCGTGTCGTGCCGGTAGGCGGCGGTCACCGCCGGGTCCACCACCACCGCCTCCGCCGGCAACCCGGCCCGCAGGCGGTCGATCAGCTCGCTCACTTGGCGCCCCTCTCGTCGGAGGAGGCCAGTCTGTCGGATCGTCGGCCGCGTACGACCGAACGTCAGGCGGGTTCCGGTCAGCCCCGGTGGCGGCGTTGCCCGCCCCGCGAGCCCTGCACGGTCAGCACCGCGACCAGCGCGGCGATCAGCACGGTGAGCACCAGGCTGACCGGGCCGAAGCCCCAGCCGAGCCCGTGGTGGCTGCGCTCGGCGCCCATCCAGTCGGCGTACGAGGCGCCCAGCGGCCGGGTCAGGATGTAGGCCAGCCAGAAGGCGAGCACCGCGTCGAGCTTGAAGAACCGGTGCGCGAGGGCGGGCAGCGCGATCGCCACCGTGAACACCACGCCGGAGGAGAAGTAGCCCAGGCCCACCGTGCTCGCGGTCATGTCGCCCACCGCGGTGCCCAGCGCGAAGGTGGCCAGCACGGCCGCCCAGTAGAAGAACTCCCGCTTGGGGGTGTGCACGCTGTGGATCGAGAGGGTGCCCTCGCTCACCCGCCACCAGGCGAAGATCACCAGCAGCGCCACCAGGAAGCCCGGCGCGGAGACCACGTAGGGCACCCCGAAGCCGACGTGCAGCACGTCGGCCGCCATCGTCCCGAAGACGCTCACCATGGTCACCGCCAGCCAGTACACCCACGGGACGTACCGCTTGGCGCGGAACTGCACGGTGAGCGCGGCTGCCAGCAGCAGCCCGCCCAGCCCGACCGCGGGGATCGGGTTCAGCGTCCGGACCAGGAAGTCCGAAGCGTCCTCGCCCATGCCCGTGGTGAGCACCTTGGTGATCCAGAAGAGCGCCGTGACCTCGGGCACCTTGCTCAGCAGGCGGCCCGCGGAGGCGACCGGCTCGCTCGGCCGGAGTTGAGCAGTCGTCATGGGGGTCACCCTGCCAGGCCCAGCTGAAGACCAGCTGAAGATCGCACAACGATCCGGCCCCCGACCTGCGCCGCAGGTCAGGGGCCGGTCACGGCGGAGAGCGTGGGATTCGAACCCACGGTACGGGGTCACCGCACGACAGTTTTCAAGACTGTTCCCTTAGGCCGCTCGGGCAGCTCTCCAGGCGGAGGCCAGCCTAACGGGTCCACGGGGGTGCGGGGCACCGGTTTCCGGTGACCCCACTGCGGTCGGGGCAGCGGGGTCACCGGGGGCGCCCGGCGGCACCGTCACGGTGCGCCGGGCGGCAGCGTCACTGCGCGGTGTCGCCGACCCGGCTGCCCAGGGTGACGGTGGTGTGGCCGGGGGTGCCGTTGCGGGTGTAGTCGACGTCCACCTTGTCGCCGGGGGCGTGCGTCCAGATCGCGCTCACCAGGTCGGCGTCGTTGTCGATGATCTCGCCGCCGAGCTTGGTGATCACGTCGCCGGGCTTCAGGCCGGCCTGGTCGGCCGGGCCGCCCGGGGTGACCGGCGCGGTGCTGCCCATCGGGCTGGTCATGATCTGCGCGCCGTCACCGTTGTAGTCGGTGTTCCGCAGCACGCCGAGGGTCGGGTAGGTGGGGGTCCCGCTGCTGATCAGCATCTGGGCCACCCGGCCGGCCTGGTTGATCGGGATCGCGAAGCCGAGGCCGATGCTGCCGGCCTGACCGGTGCCGCTGGTGTTGTTGGACTGGATCGCCGAGTTGATGCCGATCACCTGGCCGCTGGCGTTGAGCAGCGGGCCGCCGGAGTTGCCCGGGTTGATCGAGGCGTCGGTCTGCAGCGCGTTCATGTACGAGGTCTGGGTGCTGTTCTGCTCGCCCGACTGCACCGGCCGGTTCTTGGCGCTGATGATGCCGGAGGTGACGGTGCTCTCCAGGTCGTACGGGGCGCCGATGGCGATCGCCACGTCACCGACCGCGACCTGGTCGGAGTTGCCCAGCGGCAGCGGGTTGAGCTTCTCGCTCGGCTGGGCGTCCAGCTTGATCACCGCGATGTCGTAGCCCTGGGCGGCGCCGATCACCGAGGCCGGGTAGGAGTTGCCGTCGGAGAACTTGACGGTCAGCTTGCCGCCGCTCTTCGCCGGGGCGACCACGTGGTTGTTGGTCAGGATGTGGCCCTGGGTGTCGAAGATGAACCCGGTGCCGGTGCCGGACTCGCTGCTGCCCTCGGCCTTGATCGTCACGGTGCTGGGCAGCGCGTTGTTGGCGATGCCGGCCACCGAGTCGGGAGCCCGGTTGAGCGCGGCGGTGTTGTTGCTGGTGCTCACCGTGGTGCTGGTGCGCACGGTGCCGCCGCCGTTCCCGGAGCCGCCGTCGCCCTTGATCGCCGCACCGGCCAGGCCGCCGACCACGCCGGCCACCAGGGCGACGGCGGCGATCAGCGCGACCAGCCCGCCCTTGCCCTTCCGCTTCGGCGCGGGCAGCGGGCCGTACGGGTAGTGGGCCGCGCCCTCGGCGCCGGGCAGGCCCGGGGCACCGTGCTGGGCCCAGCCGTCGGCGAGCGGGACACCGGCGCCGAACGAGTGCTCCCCGGTGCCGAACGGGTGCTCCCCGGCACCCGGGCCGGCCGGCACGCCGGCGGTGATCGGCGTGCCGCCCGCCACCGGAGCGGCGGGCGGCGGGGTCGTCGCGTAGGGGTTGACCGGCGGCTCGGCGGCCGGCGGCGGGCCCGGCGCGAACGGCGGCGGGGCGTCCAGGTAGCCGGGCGCGGCCGGAGCGGCGGGCTCCGGGGCCGGCTCGAACGTCGGCCGGGGCGTCGGCTCGGGGGCCGGGACCTTGCTGAAGGCCAGGGTCGGCTCGCTCCCGTGCGGAGCGGCACCGTCCGCCGGAGTCCCCCCCGGCTCACCGTGACCGCTGGAGAGCTGCTCCCCCTGCGGCTCGGTGGAACCACTCTCGTGCTCGGTGCTCACGGACGACCTCCATCACGCTGACAGGGACTTGAGGCCCCTAGTTTTTCCCATGGCCGATCTGGTTGCCGTAAGGGACCGCCTGAAGAACTCTTAAGAATCCTCACGCGGAGCCAACGGCCCCCGTTCGCCCTGCTCGCGACACCCGAACGGCCTCCCCCGACGGCGTCCCGCATTGCGGACGGCGCCGCTGCTCGCCTTGGCGGAATCCATGCTCCGGGCTACCCTGTCGCTTCCTGTACGACACGCGGGAGCTTGGACCTGCCAGGCTGAGAGTGCGCTGATCGACCGTACGCCATCGGGCTGACGCCGGTGCGGTCGAGGGAGCGCTGACCGCCGGAACCTGTCCGGGTAATGCCGGCGTAGGGAGCCCTGGCCATGACGGCTGCTTCGCCTTCCCCTGCCTCCTCCTCGAAGAACCCGGGGAATTCCGCCCCGGCGGACTCCTCCGGGACGGGCACCGCCCTGCTGGACCGCCCGGTCGCCGACCGGGCCGAGGCGCCGCTGGTGCTGGACACCGCCCCGCCGCGCACCCTGGGTTTCAAGGACCAGTTCGCGCTCTGGGGCAACCTCGGTATCAGTCTGATCGGGTTCACCAGCGCCGCCACCGTGCTGGGCCAGCCCGGCAGCGAGCTCTCCTTCACCGCCGCGATGACCGCGACGGTGGGCGGCACGGTGATCGGCACCGCGATGCTCGGCCTGGCCGCGCTGGTCGGCGCCCGCACCGGCGCGCCGGCCATGGCGGTGCTGCGCGGGCTGTTCGGCACCCGGCTCTCCTACCTGCCGACCGTGCTGAACATCCTGCAGTGCATCGGCTGGGGCGTCTTCGAGCTGATGGTGATCGCCTCGGGGGCCCAGACGGTGGCCGGCACCCAGGGCTGGCGCTGGCTCTTCGTGGTGCTGGCGGGTCTGCTGACCACGGCGCTCACCATCTGGCCGCTGGGCTCGATCGCGGCGCTGCGCAAGTACGTGGCGATCGCGGTGGGCGTGGCGATGGTCTACTTCACCGTGCAGCTCGGCCGGCAGGGCTGGCCGAACCCGGGGGCCGGGAACTGGAAGGGCGTGCTCAGCGCCACCGACGCGGTGGTCGCCGTCTCGATCTCCTTCGTGCCGCTGGCCGCCGACTACACCCGCCACTCGCGCACCGGGCGGGCCTCCTTCTGGGGGACCTTCTCCGGCTACACCATCGCCCAGATCTGGTGCTACCTGCTCGGTCTGATCGCGCTGCTCCAGTCCGGCGGCAACTCGGACAACCTGCTGAAGTCCTTCTCCGGCGTGGCCGCCGGCTGGGCCTTCCTGCTGGTGCTGGTGCTGCGCGAGGCGGACCAGTCGTTCGCCAACGTCTACTCGACCGCGATGTCGGTGCACAACCTCTTCCCGCGGGTGGACCGGCGGGTGCTGACCGGCGGGATCGGGGTGCTGGTCACCGTGGCGGCGCTGCGGATCACCGAGTTCACCAACGCCTACTACGCCTTCCTCGGCCTGATCGGCTCGGTCTTCGTGCCGCTGCTCGCGGTGCTGGCCGCCGACTTCTTCCTGGGGCGCGGCCGGCGCGGCTGGGACCTGTCGCAGCAGGCCCCGGCCCGGCCGCTGATGCTGCTGCCGTGGGCGCTGGGCTTCGCCGCCTACCAGTTCCTGGAGCCGACCCAGAACGCCGGGGCCTGGACCCGCGGCTGGACCCACCTGCAGGGGTGGCTGCACTTCACCCCGCAGCAGTGGACCTCCGCGTCGGTCTTCTCCTTCCTGGTCGCCGGCCTGGTGACGCTCGGCCTGAACCGGCTGACGGAGCCCGCACCGGTCGCCGAGTAGCACCGCCGCGGCGGCCCGTCCGGCCGCCCGCAGGCGCCTGAGCTGCGACGACGAGTCCCCCCGCCGGCCACCTCCGACGGGGGGACTCGCCGCGTCCGCCGCACCGGCACGCCGTAGGGTTCGTGGTGTGACGACTCCCGACCTGTTCGCCGCCGACCCCGCCCGCGCCGCGCGGGCGGTGCAGGTGGTCGCCCACCGCGGCTCCTCCGCGGCCCTGCCCGAGCACACCCTGGCGGCCTACCGCCGGGCGCTGGCCGAGGGGGCCGACGCGGTCGAGTGCGACGTCCGGCTGACCCGGGACCGGCAACTGGTCTGCGTCCACGACCGGACCATCGCCCGGGTCTCGGACGGCGGGCGCCGGGTGGTCTCCACGCTCACCCTGGCCGAGCTGCAGGCGTACGACTTCGGGTCCTGGAAGCCGGCGGCCGACGGCGCCCGGGGTGCGGGGGCGCAGGACGATCCCGAGCGGCGCTCGGTGCTGACCCTGGAGTCGCTGCTGGAGCTGGTCGCGGACTGCGGGCGCCGGGTGGACCTGGCGATCGAGACCAAGCACCCGGTGCGCTACCGGGGCGCCGTGGAGGCCGAGCTGGTGCGGATGCTGCGCCGGTTCGGGATCGGCGGCGCGGCCTGCGGCGACCAGGGCGACGAGCGGCGGCCGCACGCCCGGCTGATGAGCTTCTCCGGCACGGCGCTGGGGCGGCTGCGCACCCAGGCGCCGGAGTTCCCCCGGGTCTTCCTCTTCGAGCACCCGTCGCTGCTCAAGCTGTGGCCGGGCGCGGGCCTGCCGGCCGGTGCGGTGATCGCCGGCCCCGGGATCGAACTGGTCCGCCGCAGGCCGGACTTGATCCGGAGCCTGCGGGCCGCCGGGCACCGGGTGCACGTCTGGACGGTGGACGAGCCGGCGGACGTGACGCTCTGCCTGGAGCTCGGGGTGGAGGCGATCATCACCAACCGCCCGCGCGCGGTCCTGGACCAGCTGGGCCGGTGAATCGGGCGTACGCGGGCGCGTGAACGCGCCACCCGGTGGCCCCGGCGGACGGATTCCGCTCCCCCGACTGACACAGCGTGAGCAGCTAATCACCTTTTGCGCACAGCGTGTTGCGGGTCACTCCGCGGACTTCACAATTGACGGACCACGAGCGGCCCAACCCGTTTCCGGCACATTCCCCCGGGGCATCCATCCCACGGCAAACGCTGAAGGAGGTCCGGGGGTGGCGTTGATGGTGGCGCGCGAAGTGCCGACTTCATCGACCATGGCGGTGCCGCACGGTCCGGCCAGTGTCGGGGCCGCCCGGCGCCGGCTGCGGCGTGATCTGGGCGACCGGAAGGTGCCCGCTGCCGTCATCGACGACGCGGTTCTGATCCTTTCCGAACTGCTCAGCAATTCCTGCCGCTATGCGCGGCCGCTCGCTCCATTGCCCGATCTGGCGCCCGAACTCGCCGGGGGGGCGCACGAGGGAATTCCGGTTCGCCCGACGGATTTGGCGCCGGCGGAACGGGCGGAATCCGGCGCCGCGAGCCCGCACCTGGTCGCCGCCGGGACGCACCGCCGGGCCGGGCACCGACCCGGGCCGGCCGGGGCCGAGCGGGCCGGAGCCGAGCGCGCGGCCGAGCACCGCCGCGACAGCCCGGCCGAGCACCGCACCGAGCACCCGGCGGACCAGCCCGGTGGCGTGCTGGTGCGCTGGCAGGTGCACAGCGACGGCCTGCTCACCCTGGAGGTCACCGACGGCGGCGCCGCCACCCGGCCGGTGCCGGCCTCCCCCTCGCTCACCGCGAAGGGCGGGCGCGGGCTGAGCATCGTGGACCAGCTGGCGGTGGACTGGGGCGTGCGGGACGCGCCCGGCGAGGTGACCGTCTGGGCGGCGCTGCCGGCCCGGGTCGGCGAGCCGGTCCGCCGCTCGGCCTGAGGCCACCCGACCCGCGCCGCTCGGCTCGGGGGCGACCCGGTCCCCGCCGCTCGGCCCGGCGGGCCGGCGACCCGATTCTCAGTAGGCTGCCCCGGAACAGTGCCCACCACTCCCGGGAGAGCCGCACCATGGCCAAGAAGGCCGCCAAGAAGTCGTCCCAGCCCAACCGCGCCGCCGTCGCGGACGGCGCCGTCCCCGTCGTCGGCGCCCGCGAGGACTGCCCGTGCGGTTCCGGCCGCCGCTACAAGGCCTGCCACGGCCGCCAGGCCGCGCACGCCGTCCAGGAGCTGGTGCACCGCCCGTTCGAGGGCCTGCCCGGCGAGGCCGACTGGGTGGCACTGCGCGAGCTGGTGCCCGCCGCCACCGTGCCGCTGACGCTGGCCGCGGGGGTGGCCGACGGCGCCACGGGCGAGGTCCCCTCGGTCACCCTGGCCACCGTGCTGCCGCTGGCCTGGCCGGCGCTGCGCCGTCCCGACGGCTCGATCCTGCTCGGGCTGCAGACCCAGTCCTCCTCCGGCGACCTGAGCCGCGACCTGGCCGACGCGCTCACCGAAGCGCTGGTCACCGAGCCCGGCAACCCGGTGCCGACCCGCCGGGCGGCCGCCGACGGCCCGCGCCTGCAGGACCTGCTGGACCTCGCCGCGCCGTTCGTCCCGGCCGTGCACAGCGGGTTCGAGTTCTGGCTGGAGGACGCCGAGGCCGCCACCGGCGAGGTGGCCGCCTCGCTGGAGCGGGCCAACGCCTCGGCCATCCCGACCGAGAAGATCGCCTCGGTCCCCAGCGCCTACTGGTGCGGCACCCCGGACAAGAACCACCTGCGCTGGGTGATGACGGTGCCCGAGGAGACCCTGCTGGACGCGCTGGCCCGGCTCTCGGCCGTCGGCGAGGCCTCGCTGGGCGAGGGCACCAAGCTGGTCGGCTCGTTCCGCGCGCACGGGCTGACCGTGCCGGTCTGGGACCTGCCGGTCGAGATGACGGCGGCCGACTGCGAGAAGCCGGCGGCGGCCTTCGCCGAGCGGCTGGCCGGCGCGCTGGCGGCCCCCGCGCCCCTGACCGCGGAGGAGCGCCGCGCCCGCGCCAACCTGGTGAGCCGTCAGGTCACCCTGAACTGACCGAAGCTGTCGGATGGTGACCGGAGCCGACCGCCAGAGCGTGACTCCGGTCACATCCGACCCGGCTGACCGGGGATTCTCTCCACCTCGCCCGCCAGGGAAATTGGCGCGAGCGCAAATCCTTGTTACTGTTTAAAACAGTCCGGCCGCTGGTGCATCCCCCGTCGCCAGCGGCCGGATCTTCCATGCGGGCCCGCAGCGTGTCGTCTCCGCCGCGCCCGCCCCGACACCGCGTCAACCGATCCGGCCCTCAGTAGGCCAGTCGGCTGCCGTCCGGCACCGCCGAACCGGCCGCCACCAGCGCCTCCAGCAGCCCCGCCACCGGCGGCAGCCACACCCCGCCGCCCGGCCCCGGCACCGGCCGCCGCACCCAGCGCAGCTGGGCCCCCGCCGCCCCGCCGGGTGCGCCCGGCGCCCGGCCGACCCAGGACGGCGGCAGCACCAGGTACCCGCCCGGCCCGTGGAAGCGCACCGAGCTCGGCACCCGGCCGGGACCGCCGCCGGGGCACAGCGTCCGCTCCTGCTCGGCCAGCAGCTCGGCCAACTCCGGGTACCCGTACGGCGCGACGAGCAGCGCCCAGCGGGTCGGCCCGGCCAGCACCGGCCCGGTGCCGATCCGCAGCGCCGCCAGGTAGGCCAGCAGCCGCCCGCCCACCGCGGCCGGCACGCTGACCGCCGCCACCGCCTGCCCGGTCGGCACCAGCACCGGCGCCTGCGGGCAGTGCCGCTCCCACCACCAGCGCACCATCCGGGCATCGGTGGTGGCCGCCAGCAGGGCCAGCTCGTGCGGGTGCGCGCCCGGGACCGGGCAGCCCGGCTCGCCGCAGGAGCAGCACGGACCGCGACCGGCCGGCCCCCGCCCGTCCGCCCGCTCGAGCAGCACCGCGCCCGGCAGCACCGGCCAGCGCCAGCGCTCGGCGCAGGTCAGCGCCGCCTGGAGCAGCACCCGCCGGGTCCCGCGGTGCCTGGTGGACAACTCCCGCGCATCACGCATGGGCACTCGTTCCTCTCCGCAACCGGCTCGGCAACCATCGACTCGGATCGTCTGGCAGGGGGTGCTGGCGACTGGCTCAACAGCTGTCGCGGCCGGGGAGCCGCGGGAGGTGCTCGGCGTCGTGCGCGCCGGAAGGCGACCGGGGCAGGCCTGGGTGCGCCACTGGCACGAGAATCCCTCATGCGACGGGTGGGACGCCGGGCAGCGGCCACTGGTTCCACCGTACGAGTGAGTGACTTCTGGTCAGCCCGGTTGCCGGGTGGGGGGATCCCTACGCTCCGGGCAGGGTCCGGCAACCCCTGCACTGCTTCTGCCCGCTGACCGCCGCCGCCACGCACGGCAGCGGCGGCCGAAGCCCCGGGGTCCCCGCGGCGCGCCCGGAGCGCGGGCCCGCTCCCGCCCCGCGCGGGCCCGGTTCCGCAGAACCAGCCATCCGGCGGGGTCCCGATTCTGGACACGTACCGACCGACCTGTGTAGAAGTGGGGCATTGGAGTGGTTTGGCAGGCCTTCGTACCGTACGGCCGCGCGCCGTGCGGCCACTGCGGGGAGTCGCGGCATGAGTGACAAGCGTTCGTCCGGCGCCGCCGGCACAAGTGGGAGCTCACCGGAACCGGCCGAGAGCCCCGGCGGCGGCGAGGGCCCGCAACCGGCGCCCGGCCGCCTGGCCACGCTGCTCGACCTCCCCCAGCCCACCGGCGGCGAGCCGGCGCCACCGCGCACCGGCGAGCCGCGTGACGGCACCACCGGGGAGAGACCTGACGGAGCCTCAGATCTGCGCGGCGCCAGGGAGGTTGCCGACAGCGGCGGGCGCCCCCCGGAGCCCGTCGGAGCCACCGGCACGCTGGACCGGCTGCCGCCGGAGGCCCGCCTCGCCGCCCTGGAGCTGCTCCAACGGCACACCGAGCGGCTCGCCCGGGCCCGCGACCTGGCCGCCACCATGACCACCCTGCTCGGCTCCGGCGCCGAACTGCTCGGCGCGCACCGGGCGCTGCTGGTCCCGGTGGCCGGCCACCACGCCGAGCCGCACCCGCCGCTCGACCCCGGCGGCGCGGACCAGAGCGCGGACGCCGCCGTGCACGGCCCGGCCGGCAGCGGCTGGCAGGACCACGCCGGCCACGGCCCGATGGTCGGCCTGGCCCTGGACCACGCCGCGATCGGCGCGCTGGAGACCGTCCCGGTCGACCACGGCCCGTTCGCCGGCCTGCTGCGCACCACCGGGCGCCCGCACCGGCTGCTGAACGCCGACCTGGCCGCCGACCCCGCGGTGGACCCGCGCTTCCGCGAGGTGGCCGCCACCCTCGGCCTGGCCGCCTGCTTCGCGCTGCCGCTGGCCACCGCCGAGGACGGCCCGCTCGCCGCCGTCGTCTGGTTCTTCCCGAGTGCCGGTCAACCGACCGATCTGCAACAGGAGTTGGCCCACCGCTACGTCGAGTTCGCGGCCCCGCTGCTGGCCGGCCGGCTGGCCGCCGAGCGCAGCCGGCGGGCCACCGAGGCGCTGCGCCGCGGCCTGCTGCCGGACCACCTGCCCTACCTGTCCGGCCTGCGGCTGGCCGCCCGCTGGGTGCCGGCCGACCTGGACCGCTCGGCCGGCAGCGACTGGTACGACGCGATCGCGCTGCCGGACGGCTCGCTCGGCCTGACCGTCGGCTCGGTCTCCGGCGACGGCCCCGGCGCCGGCCCCGCCTCCGCCACCGGGGCGGCCACCGCGATGGGCCGGCTGCGGGCCGCGCTGCGCGCCTACGCGGTGCTGGAGGGCGAGGACCCGGTCGCCGTGCTCGGCGACCTGGAGCTGCTGCTCAAGTCCTGCGAGCCGGCCCGCACCGCCACCGCCGTCTACGCCTGCCTCGACCCCGAGGAGCGCCGGATCGCGCTGGCCGGTGCGGGCCACTGCCCGCCGCTGCTGGTCACCCGCTACGGCGCCAACTTCGTGGAGACCTCGCTCTCCGCCCCGCTCGGCATGCTCAGCTGCTGGGAGGCGCCCGGCGTGGAGCTCAACGCCGAGCGCGGCGACCTGCTGCTGCTCTACACCGAGGGCCTGGCCCGCCGCTGCGGCCCGACCCTGCACGCCGGGCAGGCCCGGCTGCGCAAGGCCGCCGCGGACGCCCCGCGCTCGGTGCGGCACGACCCGGACCAGCTCTGCGCGCACCTGCTCGACACCTGCACCGAGCCGGACGGCGAGGCCACCGACGACCTGGTGCTGCTGGCGGCGCGGTTCGACTGAGCTGGTCGCAGAACGCTCGGGGCTTGTCGCGGAACGCCGGGGGCTTGTCGCAGCAGGCCGGGGGCTCGTTGCGGAAGGCCGGGGCCGGGCGGCCCGGCCCCTCCCGAACGGTTGATCGGACGGTGATCCGTACCATGGGACCCGAAGCCGCCCACCAGGTGTCGTGACCCGACGTGCCAGGGGCGGCCTGGTGACTCGCAAGGAGGCGACGAGCGTGACCGAGGACCGCACCCCGGCAGCGGCGGACAACCCCGAGGGGGCCCAGAGCCCGGAGGAGTCGGCGGAACAGCCGACCAAGGGGCGTAAGAACGGCCTGTACGGCGAGGTCTCCGACGAGCTGGCCGCGTCGATGAAGTCCGGCTGGGCCGACACCGAGCTGCACGGGCTGGCGCCGATCGAGCAGGCCGGCCACGCCGCCGCCCGGCGCGCCGCGCTCTCCGCCGCCTTCCCCGGCGAGCGCCTGGTGATCCCGGCGGGCAACCTGCGCACCCGCGCCAACGACACCGAGTACTCCTTCCGCGCCGCCAGCGAGTACGTGCACCTGACCGGCAACCAGACCGAGGACGCCGCGCTGGTCCTGGAGCCGCGCGCCGCGGGCGGCCACGACCAGTACCTCTACCTGCTGCCGCGCTCCGACCGGGAGAACGGCGAGTTCTGGCTGGACGGCCAGGGCGAGCTCTGGGTCGGCCGCCGGCACAGCCTGACCGAGGCCGAGCAGCTGCTCGGCCTGCCGGCCCGCGACGTGCGCAAGGCCGCCGAGGAGCTGGCCGCCGCCGACACCGCGGTGCGCACCCGGATCGTGCGCGGCTACGACGCCGGCCTGGAGGCCGCGGTCACCAGCACCGAGGAGGGCGACGACGAGCTGAAGGTCTTCCTCAGCGGCCTGCGCCTGGTCAAGGACGCGTGGGAGGTCGGGCAGCTGCGCGCCGCCTGCGACGCCACCGTCAAGGGCTTCACCGACGTGGTGCGCGAGCTGGGCCAGGCGGTGGCCACCTCCGAGCGCTGGATCGAGGGCACCTTCTGGCGCCGCGCCCGGGTCGAGGGCAACGACGTGGGCTACGGCTCGATCGCCGCGGCCGGCCCGCACGCCACCACCCTGCACTGGGTCCGCAACGACGGCGACGTCCGCCCGGGCGAGCTGCTGCTGCTGGACGCCGGCGTGGAGACCGCCACCCTCTACACCGCCGACGTCACCCGCACGCTGCCGATCAACGGCACCTTCTCGCCGCTGCAGCGCAAGATCTACGACGCCGTGTACGCCGCCCAGGAGGCCGGTATCGCGGCGGTCAAGCCGGGTGGGAAGTTCCGCGACTTCCACGACGCCGCGCAGCGCGTGCTGGCCGAGCACCTGCTCGCCTGGGGCCTGCTGGACGCCTCGGTCTACGACGTGGAGAAGGTGCTGGAGCTCGGCCTGCAGCGCCGCTGGACCCTGCACGGCACCGGTCACATGCTCGGCCTCGACGTGCACGACTGCGCCCACGCCCGCCGCGAGTCCTACGTGGACGCGCCGCTGGAGCCGGGCATGTGCCTGACCGTCGAGCCCGGCCTGTACTTCCAGGCCGACGACCTGACGGTCCCCGAGGAGTACCGCGGCATCGGCGTCCGGATCGAGGACGACATCCTGGTCACCGCCGACGGCAACGAGAACCTCTCGGCCGCGCTGCCCCGGCAGGCCGACGAGGTCGAGGCCTGGATGGCCTCGCTGACGGGCTGACCGACCGCGCCCCGACCCGATCGGCACCGGCCACCGGCCGGTGCCGATCGTTTTGCGGCAGCTTCGGTCGGCCCCGGTCGGCCCCGGTCCGCCGCGTTCCCGGTCCGGCCGGGCCGGGCGGGCGTCAGTACACTCACCAAAAGCCTCACGGCGGACGCAGGGGGACGGATGACCGGGCGGACGATCGAGCAGCGCGGGCCGCGGGCGGTGGACGTGGCGATCGGGCGCCGGCCCGAGCCGGTGCACACGGTCGCCGTGTACGCCTTCGACGGGATGGCGCCGTTCGAGCTGGGCGTGGTGGTGGAGGTCTTCGGGCTGGCCCGGCCGGAGCTCGCGGGGCTGCTCTCGGCGCCCTGGTACGACCTGAAGGTCTGCGCCGACGAGCCGGGGCGGCCGCTGGCCGCGGTGGGCGGGTTCGAGCTGGTCGCCCGGCACGGGCTGGACGAGCTGGCGGCCGCCGACACGGTGATCGTGGTGGGGGTGGCGAACGCCTTCGGCGGCACGGTGTCGCCGGAGCTGGTGGCCGCGCTGCGCACGGCGCACGAGCGCGGCGCCCGGATCGTGTCGATCTGCTCGGGCGCCTTCGCACTGGCCGCGGCCGGGCTGCTGGACGGGCGGGAGGCCACCACCCACTGGCGGTACGCCGAGTTGCTGAAGCAGCGCCACCCGCAGGTCCGGGTCAACCCGGACGTGCTCTACGTGGACCACGGCGACCTGCTCACCAGCGCGGGCAGCGCGGCCGGCATCGACCTCTGCCTGCACCTGGTGCGCCGGGACCACGGCGCCCGGGTGGCCAACACGGTGGCCCGCCGGTTCGTGGTGCCGCCGCACCGGGAGGGCGGGCAGGCGCAGTTCATCGAGGCCGCGGTCGCCCCGGTGGCCGAGGCGGCGGACGGGGTCGCGCAGAGCATGCAGTGGGCGCTCGACCACCTGACGGCGCCGCTGACGGTGGCCCTGCTGGCCCGGGCGGCCCACATGTCCGAGCGCTCCTACCTGCGGCACTTCACCGCGCGCAACGGGACCAGCCCGATGCGCTGGGTGATCGCGCAGCGGATCGCGGCCAGCCTGCCGCTGCTGGAGGCGCTGGACGGGACGGTGGAGGAGATCGCCGCGGCGGTCGGCTTCGAGAGCGCAGCGACCTACCGGCACCACTTCGGGCGGACCATGCGCACCTCGCCCACCACCTACCGGCGCACCTTCGCCGGCGCCGGTGGGCAGCGCGCCTGACCGGTCTCGTAGGACCCGCTGACCGGACGTCGAACGGACGACCGCGAGGCTGGAGATACCGCCATCAGGACACCCGTTGTCACCGTCCGCATACAGACCGGACCATGGTGTCATGATCCTCGGGACTCCCTCCCTCGGCCGCCGGGTGGCCGCCGAGGCCGTGGGCACAGGCATTCTCTCGCTCGCCGTGATCGGCTCCGGCCTGCAGGCCGCGGTGCTCAGCCAGGACGGCGGCGTCCAGCTGCTGACCAACACCCTCGCCTCGGTCTGCGCGCTCGGGGTGCTGCTGGCGCTCCTCGGGCCGGTCTCCGGGGCGCACCTGAACCCGCTGGTCACCGCCGGGCTCTGGTGGACCAACCGGGGCACCGCGCAGGCGCTGCCCGGCCGGGAGGTGCTCGGCTACGCCGTCGGGCAGCTGGTCGGCGCCGGTGGCGGGGCGGTGCTGGCCGGGCTGATGTTCGACCGGAGCACGCTGGGCTTCGCCCACCAGGCGCGGACCGGCCCCGCGCAGTGGACCGGCGAGGTGGTGGCGACCGCGGTGCTGCTGCTGGTCGCCTTCGGACTGGGCCGCGCGGGGCGGCAGCGCTACGCGCCGGCGGCGGTGGCGGGCTGGATCGCGGCCGGGATCTGGGCCACCGCCTCGGGCTGCTTCGCCAACCCCGCACTCACCGTCGGCCGGGCGCTGAACGCCGGGTACACCGGGATCGCGCCGGCCTCGGTCCCCGGTTTCCTGCTGGCCCAGCTGCTCGGCTCGGCGATCGGGCTGGGGCTGGTCCGGCTGCTCTTCGGCCCGGGCGGGCGACGTGGTGACGGGCCGCCGGACGGCACCGGCGACGGGTCGGGCGGCAGCCGGGTGGTGGCCCGCGGCGGGCTGCCGGAGCAGGGGGCGGAGCGGGTGGCGGAACGGACCGTGGCGCAGACCGTGGAGCGGACCGTACGGCCCGAGCCGGCCTGACCGGCGTCAGCCGTGCATCGCCGCCGGGGTGCGCACCTCGCTGCCGGTCTGCTGCCGCGGCACGTTGCCCCGGCCCTTGGCCCGCCGTCCGCCGCCGTTGCCGCGCCCCGCGCCGCCCTGCCCGCCACCGCGGCCCCGCCGCGGCTTCTTGGTGGGCCAGAGCAGCACGTACGCGGTGGAGACCACCACGAAGGCCAGCCGGATGAACCCGCGCGCCGAGTCGCTCGGGACCACCAGCGTGCCGCCGTAGAGCGTGACGAAGGCGATCCAGCTCCACCAGGGCACCAGGCGGCGCTGGCCGACCGCGTCCCAGAGCAGGGTGCCCAGCAGGATCGAGGCCGTGTAGTAGGTGTAGACGCTCGGGTCGAGCAGGATCCGGGCGTTCGCGCCGACCAGCACCACGGCCGGCCAGCGCCCGCGCCGCACCGCCAGCGCGCCCAGGCCCATCCCGATGGCGAACTGGGCCGGCCGGTCCCAGACCGGGGTGGACGGGTCGGAGACGCCGAGCCAGCGCAGCGAGGAGGCGGGCTGGTTCGGGATGGTGAACTTGGCGGCCGCCATCGAGCCCAGGTTGCCCAGGTAGAACGGCAGCCAGGCGATGGCGATCAGGCCGAAGCACCAGAGGAAGGAGCGCTTCCAGTCCTGCTTGGGCAGCGCCAGGATCAGCACGACGAAGGAGATCGCCCAGGGCTTGGAGTCGACCGCCAGGGCCAGGTAGATGCCCAGCGCGACCGGCTTGTTCCGGGCCAGCGCGTGCACCGCGAGCATGGTGAAGAAGAGCGCGAGCACGTCGTCCATGTGCGCGAACCGGACCGAGACCTCGACCCACATCGGGATGAAGGCCAGACCCGCGATCAGGATCCGCTGCTGGAGCCGGCGGTGGTTGGTGCCGGTGCCGCGGTAGTACCAGGCGGCCGTGCGGCCGGCCAGCACCAGCATGATCAGGCCGAGCATCGACATCGTCGCCTCGGCCAGCACCTGGCCCAGGTGCGGCGGGAAGGGCGCGAAGATCCGGGCCGCGGCCAGGCTGACCGGCCCGATCTGCAGCTCCGGGTGGTGCGCGTAGAGCGAGAGCCCGCCGTCCTGGCTGCCGGGCGCGAAGAGCAGCTGCTCGCCCTGGCGCAGGTAGTGCCAGGAGACGCCACCGCTCGGCTGGACGATCAGGAACCAGATGACGGTCCAGGCGAACAACAACAGGTGGTGTCTGCGGACAGGCAGGAACGCGATCCGGCCGGTGTCCGACCCGTAATCCTTCGCGCCCTTGTCCGCGCTGGCTCCACGCACCTCTGTTCCTCTTCCCCGGCCGGCCCCCTCGGCCGGACATCCTATGCGATCAATGCGAACAGCCGACCGGCTGCGCGACCGGCTGTGGCCGGTCCCACAACCCGCCCCCGGGCGGGCCGGACCGCTGTCCGACCCGCCCGGGGGCGGGTTGTGGACCGGCCCGTTCGGTGATCACCCAGCTCAGCCGGGCTCCCGGGGTCAGGCGTGCCGCGCCCCGCCCTTGCGCCGGCGCAGCACCACCAGGGTGCCGACACCGGCGGCGAGCACCGTCGCACCGGCGATCGCGATCGGCGCGGCGTCGCTGCCGCCACCGGTGAAGGCCAGGCTCTTCTCGTCCGCCGCCGCCTGGGACTGCGCCTGCTGCACGGCACCGGCCGGGACCGGCACGGTGACCGGCTTGGGCGGCTGGACCGGGAACGGGGTCACCGGCGTGTCGGTGCCGGTGGCGGGCGCCGCCGGGGCCGAGGTGGTCGGGGAGGCCGAGGGGGTGTGGCTGTGGCTCGCGGAGGTGGAGGCGCTCGGGCTGTGGCTCGGGCTGGCGCTTGCGGAAGCGCTCGCACTCGCACTCGCCGACGCGGAGGCGCTCGCCGACGCGCTGGCCGAGGCACTGGCGGAGGCGGACGGCGAGGCCGAGGTGCTCGGCGAGGCGGACGCGCTGGCGCTCGCGGACGCACTGGCGCTGGCCGAGGTCGAGGCCGAGGCACTGGCCGACGGGCTCGGGCTGTGGCTCGGACCGCCACCGTGCGGCGGGCAGACGCAGAAGAAGGACGGCTCGCTGTACGACAGCTCACCCGCCTGGGTGGGCTGCTGGTCGCCGTCCACCGGCGCCCAGTAGGCGATGAACTGCGCCATCGCCGACCCGAGCGGGTTGTCCGCCGGCAGCCCCAGCCGGATCTTGATCGAGACCGACTTGCCCGCCTTGACGAAGATCAGCCCGGCCGCCGCCGGCTCCCCGTTGTCGTCCAGCGGCCCGAGCAGCCGGACCGACGGCAGGTAGGTCGGGACCGTGCTGTGCTGCCAGTCCTGGTGGTAGCGCTGGTAGTCGAGCAGCTGCTTGGCCACGTCGAAGTCGCCGGCCTGGTCGTTGACCGCCACCGCCGGGTAGAAGACCAGGTCCTGGCCGGTGGTGTTCTTCAGGTCCACGCTGAACTCGGTCGGCTGGTCGCCGGCCGTGACGCAGTGCGGCAGCCCGTGGACGTCGAGCCCGGGCTCGGCGGTCACCGGGACCGGTGCCGTGGTGGGCGAGGCCGACGCCGAGGGGCTGCCGGAACCGAACATCTCCGGGGCCGCGGCGAACGCCGCGGGTGCCGCGGTCAGCAGCACGGCGGAGACCGCGGTTCCGGCGGCAGCGGCCAGGGCGAGTGAACGACGCATGGGTGTGTACACCTCATCATCAAGAACCACGCCCATGAGACCCCCGCCCCTGGGCCTTGGAGAAAGTCCGACGGAGACTACCTGACGAACTGGCAGGCCCCCCTTGGGGGTTCTGGGCCACCGCGAAATCTCCGCAATGCACCCGGGATCCCCGCACGACGTTCAGTCAGGCGTCGCTGCCACCTGCACGATCGGGCCGCCGGTCGTCGACCGGCCGTTCACCTGCTGCAGCACAGCCGGCCGCAACCGGGGGGGGGGGGGACCCGGGGGGGGGGGGGGGGGGGGGAGGGGGTGGGGGGGGGGTGGGGGAGGATCTGGACATCGATGTGGCGCGGGCGG
>NZ_JBNQTI010000107.1:0-30724 GCF_050325825.1 Kitasatospora sp. LaBMicrA B282 | reverse complement strand
GGGGGGAGGCCGCCCCCCCGTGGGCCCCCCCCGCCGCACCGCTGCCGGGCGCGGAGGTCGCGGACGTCGCGGACGCCCCCGCGTCGGAGAGCACCGACTGCGCCACCCCCCGCACCACTGCCGGGTCCACGTGGTACCCCATCCCCGTCTGGACGCCGTCCTGCTCCACCGTCGCCTGCCCGACCGGCAGGGTCCGCAGGGTCGCCCGCCCGTCGAGCAGACCGCCCCCGTGCTGCAGCAGGTCCAGCGGGTTCCAGCCCTGGTCGGCCACCAGATCGCCGCCCACCGCCGCGAACAACTTCTGCGCCTTGCTCAGTTCGTCGAAGACGCCCTGGTCCCGCAGGGTGTGCAGCGCCGAGGCGATGAAGGCCTGCTGCCGGCGGGTCCGGGCGAGGTCGCTGCCGTCGTCGACGCCGTGCCGCTGGCGCACGAAGGCGAGCGCCTGGGCCGGGTCCAGGGTGTTGAGGCCCTGCTTCAGGTCTGCCCCGGACGCCCGGTCCTGGGTCGCGTGGGTGACGCAGACGTCGATCGGGCCGATCGCCTTGGCGATGTCGTAGAAGCCGGCCAGGTCGAACTCGGCGAAGTGGTCGATCGGGACGCCGAGCAACTGCTGGACGGTCGCGATGGTCGCGGCCCGGCCCGCCTCCCGGCCGCGTTCCGCCACCTGGTCGGCGGTCGGGCCCTGGCCCTTCAGCTTGGCCGTGGTGGCCGCCTCGGCCACCGCGTAGACCGAGCCGACCGGATAGGCCCGCCCGTCGAGCCCGGCGCTCTGCGCCCAGACGTCGCGCGGCACGGACAGCCCGGAGGCCGGCCCCCCGTCCGCCGGGAAGTGCAGCACCAGCAGCGTGTCGGTCCGGTCGAGGCCCTCCACGGCTTCGGAGCCGGCGTGCAGTTGGTCCCGGACGAAGGAGTCGGGCGGCGCGCTGCCGTCCGGCGCCTTCGCGGTGGCCAGACCGATCAGCAGGATGTTCATTCCCTTGTCCAGGTGCGGGGGCGGGGGCGTGCTCCGGTCGGCCACGGTCAGCGCCTGCGAACTGGCCACCGGCTGCGGGCCGGAGAGCACGTTCGCCGCCAGGCCGCCGCCGGCCAGCACCGCGAGCGCGACGCAGCTGCCGGTGATCGTCGCGATCCGGCGGCGCCGGCGGCGGGCCCGGCCACGGGCCAGCCCGCCGACCACCAGCGGGTCGGCGACGCTGCGCACCTCGTGGGCGGCCTCGTCGAAGGCCCGGGCGAGGTCGGCCTCGAACTCCTCGTCGGGCTGCGGATCGGCTGGCATGGGGGTCACCGTCTTTCAGGCAGGGCAGGGCAGGGTTCGCGGCAGTCGGCGGGTCAGCGGATGGCCAGCTCGGCCAACGAGTCGCCGAGCAGAGTGCGCAGCTTCGCCAGCGCCCGCGCGCTGCGGGTGCGCACCGCCCCGGCGTTGGCGCGCAGTGCGGTGGCGGTCTCCTCGACGCTGCGGTCCTCCCAGTACCGCATGACCAGGACCGCCCGGTCCCGGGGCGGCAGTTGGGCCAGCGCCTCGGTCAGCGTGACCCGCAGGCTGGGGTCGGTCTCCGGGCCGGTCAGGTCGGGCAGCCGGGCCGAGGGCCGCTCCCGGCTGCTGCGCCGCCGCTGGTGCGAGAGGAACTGCCGCGCCAGCACGGTCTGCGCGTAGGCCGCCGGGTCCGCGATCCGCCCGTGCCGCCCCGGCCGGGCCACCCGGTGCCAGTGCGCGTACATCCGCCCGAGCGTCTCCTGCACCAGGTCCTCCGCCAGGTGCGCGTCCCCGCCGGTCAGGAAGTACGCGGAGCGGTACAGCTGCCCGGACCGCGCGGTCGCGAAGGCGAGGAACTCCTCCTCCATCGCTTCCCGCGCGCTACTGCTGCTCTTGGTCATCACCACTCCCGTTCGGACCATCCGCCCTATGACGACCCGGGGAGCAGAACGCGTTACATCGTTCGAGAATATTTTTCGGCCGAGGTGGTTTCGGCCCCGGCCATCGGACCTCGTTCTCCGCTCCCCGGCGGTGCACTACCCCGCCGCCCCCGCCGCCGCCTACCCTGCTTGCGTGTCCTCGTCAGCGCGGGCTACCGCGACCACGACCCACACGCACGCCGCGGCCCCCGGGGCGGTGCCCGGGCTCGGGCACCTGCCTGCGCTGGTGCGGGATCCGGCGGGGTTCCTGGGGCGGTTGCCGGGGCTCGGCGACCTGGTGGAGATCCGGCTGGGCCCGAACCGGCTGGTGGTGCCCTGCCATCCGGAGCTGCTCCGGCAGGTGTACGCGGACGACCGGACCTTCGACAAGGGCGGCCCGCTCTACCAGCGGTTCCGCCGGATCCTCGGCAACGGGCTCGCCACCTGCGCGCACGCCGACCACCGGCGCCAGCGGCGGCTGTTGCAGCCGGAGTTCCGGCCCGAGCGGGTGGCCGAGTACGCGGACGTGATGACCCGGGAGGCGGCGCTGCTGGCCGAGTCCTGGCGCCCGGGCGAGGTGGTCGAGGTGTTCCCCGCCTGCTACCGGTTCACCCTGCGGGTGGTGGCCCGCAGCCTGCTCGGCACCGAGGTGCCCGAGGCGCTGGCCGACCGCCTGCAGCACGCCTTCGAGACCGCGTTCGCCGGTGCGCTCCGCCGCGTCATGCTGCTGCCCGCCGGCCCCCGCTACCGGGCGGCGGTGCGCACCCTGGAACGCACGGTGGCCGAGCTGGTGCGCGACCACCGGGCCGCCGGAGCCGGCCGGCGCGACCTGCTGGCCGGCCTGCTGACCGCCCGGGACGAGGACGGCTCCATGCTGTCCGACCGCGAACTGCACGACCAGGTGGTCACCCTGCTGCTGGCCGGCGCCGAGACCACCGCCTCCCAGCTCTCCTGGACCCTGCAGCTGCTGACGGCGCACCCGCGGGTGCTGGCCGCCGTGCAGGCGGAGCTCGACGCGGTGCTGACCGGCGGCCGCCCGGCCGCGTGGGCCGACCTGCCCCGACTGCCGTACACCGCCCGGGTGCTGACCGAGGCGCTGCGGCTGTACCCGCCCGGCTGGGTGCTGCTGCGCCGCTGCACCCGCGAGGTCGAGCTGGGCGGGCGGGTGCTGGCCGCGGGCAGCCAGGTGCTGCTCAGCCCGTACGTGGCCCACCACAACCCGCGGATCTTCGCCGACCCCGCCCGCTTCGACCCGGACCGCTGGCTGCCGGAACGTGCCGCCGCCCTGCCCCGCTGGGGCTTCGCCGGCTTCTCCAACGGGCCGCGCCAGTGCATCGGCGCCGACTACGCCCGCGCCGAGGCGGCGATCGCGCTGGCCACCCTGCTGGTCCGGTACCAGCCCGCCGCACTGCCGGGCGAACCGCTGCACGACCGCCCGGTCCGGCTCACCACGGTGCTGCGACCGCGCCGGCTGCGGCTGCGGATGCTCGGCCGCTAGGCGGTCCGCCGCCCGTCAGACCCCCCGAGCCCCTCAGACGCCGCCCTCCGCGAAGGCCTGGACGGCGTCGAGGTAGGCGGACTTCGGGTACTCGGCGGCGGCGTGCCGGTAGGCGGGGTTGCCCGGGGTCCACTGGTCCACCGTCAGCTCCAGCTCGGTGCCGCCCCCGTCCAGCGGGGTGACGGTGTAGCTCATCCGGCAACTGGTCTCGGCGTGGGCGGGGTTGTGCACCGCGCCCGGGTGCTGCCGGTAGGCGAAGCGGTGCGGCGCGTCGTAGGCCAGCACCTCGCCGTAGACCTGGACGATCCGCTCGCCCTCCGCGGTGTACCCGACGAACTCCACCGGGCCGCCCACGGCGAAGTCGGTCTCGATCACACAGCCGTAGAGGGTGGCCTTGCTGCCCTCACTGGTGGTGACCGCGGCCCAGACCCGATCGGCGGGGGCGGCGATGGTGCGGCGGTAGCTCAGCGGCTGCTCGGTCGTCATGGCCGGCAACCTACCGGGCGGCACTGACAGGGGCCGGCGCTGACACGAGCCGGCCGTTGCACCGACCGCGCTATCTGTTCTATAAGTAATAGAGCAGATAGACACCGAAGGAGGGAGACCGTGCTCCTCACCCTCGACCTGAGCAGCGAGATCCCGATCTACCAGCAGATCCGGGACCGGGTCGTCGAGGCGATCGCCCTCGGCGATCTCGTCGAGGGCAGCCCGCTGCCCTCGACCCGGCAACTCGCCGCGGACCTGGGGATCAACTTCCACACCGTCAACAAGGCCTACGACCTGCTCCGCCAGGAGGGCCTGCTGATCCTCAACCGGAAGAGCGGCGCAGTGGTCCAGCGCGACCGGACCTCGGGAGCGCCGCCCCCCGGCTTCACCGAGCAGTGGCAGGCCCGCCTGCACACCCTGCTCGCCGAAGCCGTCGCCCAGGGCCTCGACAGGTCGGCCGCGCTGACCGCCTGCACCGCCACCCTCGCCGACTTCGGCCCGCACCACCCCGTACCTGCGTCGGAGTTGGGAGACCCGGCATCATGAGTTCCACCGCTGTGCTGATCCAGTCCCTGGTCTGCCTGCTGCTGCTCGCCGCGGCCTGGCTGATGCCCTCCTTCACCACGCCGACCCTGCCGTTCGGGGTGCGGGTGCCCAGCAACCGGGTGCAGGCGCCGGTGATCTCCGAGCAGCGGCGGTCCTACCGCTGGTGGGTCGGCCTGGCCGGCGGAGCCGTCCTCGCCGCCGGGACGGCCTGGGGGCTTCGCACCGGGAGCCCCGCCGCGAGCGTGCTGACGGTGTTCGCCGTGCTGGCCGTCCAACTGGCCGGATACCTGCGCGCACACCGGGCGATCGGCGCGGTCAAGCAGCGCGAGCAGTGGTACCAGGGGGTGCGGCAGGGCGTGGTGGCCGACACCTCGCTGCGCACCGCACCCGGCCGCTTCCCCTGGCTCGGGGCGCTCCCGGCGGCGCTGATCGTGGTGGCGACGCTGGTCACCGGCGTGGTCCGCTACCCCTCGATGCCGGACCGGCTGCCGATGCACTTCAACGGCCCGGGCCACGTCGACCGGTTCGCCGCCAAGTCGGTGGGCAACGTCTTCGCGGTCGTCCTCGCGCAGCTCGGGCTCACCCTGCTGCTGGTCCTGCTCACCTGGCTGGTCTTCCGGGCCCGCCCGGACCTGGACCCGGCCCGGGCCAAGGTGACGGCCGGCCAGTACCGCCTCTTCCGCACCCGGATGGCCCACGCCATGCTGACCCTGACCACCTGCTTCGACCTCTCGCTGGCCTGGGCCGCCTGGCAGATCTGGTCCGGCAGCCACACCCTGGCCGTGCTGCCGGTGCTGCTGCCGATCGTGGTCGGCCTGGCCGTGGTGCTCTGGGCGGCGCTCAGCAGCGGGCAGAACGGCAGCCGGCTGCGGGTCGCGGAACAGGCGCCCGACGCGGGGCCGACCACCCCGCCGGTGGAGCACCAGGACGACGACCGCCACTGGCGCCTGGGCGGCCTGTTCTACCTGAACCGGGAGGACTCCGCGCTCTTCGTGCCCAAGCGGTTCGGCATCGGCTGGACGCTCAACCTGGCCAACCCCGGCGCCGTGGCCTTCGTGGTCCTGCTGCTCGGCCTCGCGGTCGGACTGCCGCTGCTCACCCGCTGAGCCAGCCCGCCACGTCCAGCCGGAAGTACTCGGCCGGCGCCATCACCCGCAGGTCCCGCTCCAGTTGCCGCACCCGCTCGGCGCCCAGCTGCGCCACCCACTCGGCACGCAGTTGCTCGAACACCTCGGCCGAGCGGGTCAGCAGGTCCAGGCCGCGCGGGGTGAGCCGGACCAGCTTGCGCCGGGCGTCGGCCGGGTCGTCGGCCCGCTGCACGTACCCGAGGACCGCCAGCCGGTCGATCGTCTTGCCGGCCGCCTGCTTGGAGACGCCCAGCCGCCGCCCCACCTCGCTCGCGCTCGCGCCCTGCAGGCCCACGGCCTGCAGGGCGAAGCCGTGCGCCGGCCGGGCCTCCGGGTGGCCCTGTGCGGCGAGTTCGGCGTGCAGCCGGTCAATGATCGAGCGGAAGCCGGCGAAGAGCAGCAGCGGCAGTTCGAACCCGTGGCTCTCGCGCTCCGGCACGGCCTCACCCATCGCGGACACTCCTCGCCCCTTGCTTCGATCGACAACCTGGTTTACGTTTTTAGTCAACCACGTTGTCCATCGCGGGCACCTGTTGCTGCCCCCTGCACGGCGAACGAGGAGACCTCCGTCATGTCCCGACAGTACTTCCCCGTCCACACCCCGCAGTCCGCCCCGGCCGCGTCCCGCGCCGCCATGGAGACCACCCACCGCCACCTCGGCCACCTGCCCGACGCGGTCGGCCTGATGGCCGAGTCCCCCGAACTGCTCACCGGCTTCCTCGACCTGAGCGCCCGCTTCGAGCGCAGCTCGCTCGACCAACTCGCGCGTGAGGTGCTGGTGCTCACCGTCGCCACCCGCAACGGCTGCGAGCTCTGCGTGGCGATGCACACCGCGAAACTGACCACGCTCGGCGCCGACCCCGCCCTGATCACCGCCCTGCGCGACGGCACCCCGCTGCCCGACCCGCGGCTCGCCGCCGTCCGCACCTTCACCCTGCACCTGCTCGCCACCGCGGGCGCCGCCGACCCGGCGGCCCTCGACGCCTTCCTGGGCCACGGCTTCACCCCGCGCAACGCGCTGGAGGTGGTCCTCGGCATCGGCACGTACACCCTGTCCACCTTCGCCAACCGCCTCACCGGCGCCACGCCGGACGAACGGCTCGCCCCGTTCGCCTGGCAGCCGGCCGCAGCCTGAGCCGAACCGGGCGCCGACAGCCGGACCTCCCGACGAACAACGGGACCGCCTACAGCCGGGCCGCCCGACGAACCAACCGGGCGCCTACAGCCGGGCCGACCAGCTCACCCGGGTGCCGCGGCGGTCCGGCCCCGGCTCGTGCCAGGCGTCGCCGCCCAGCGCCTCGGCCCGGCGGCGCAGGTTGGCCAGGCCGCTGCGGCGCCCGCCCTCGGGGATGCCCGCGCCGTCGTCGGTCACGGTGAGCAGCACGCCCGGGCGACCCGGGCGGTCCACCGCCTCGGGGTCGCCGGAGACCGGGTGGCCGTGCTCGTCCAGGTGCACGGTGGCGACGACCTGCACGCCGACCCGGGAAGCCCGGGCGTGCCGGGCGGTGTTGGAGAGCATCTCGCGCAGCGCGGCCAGCAGTTGACGCGCGGTCGCCTCGCCGACCAGGGTCTCCACCGGGCCGGTGAAGGTGATCGTCGGCTTGAAGCCGAGCGCCCCGGCGGCCTGGCTGCCCTCGCGCAGCACCCGGGTGCGCAGGGTGTCGGGCTCGTCGCCGTGGTCGTCGTGCTGGAGCGCGTAGATGGTGGTGCGGACCTCCTGGATGGTGGCGTCCAGCTCGTCCACCGCGTGACCGAGCCGCTCGGTCACCTCGGGGACGATGGCCCGGCGGGCGGCGCTCTCCAGCATCATGCCGGTGGCGAAGAGCCGCTGGATCACCAGGTCGTGCAGGTCGCGGGCGATCCGGTCGCGGTCCTGGAAGACGGCCAGCCGCTGCCGGTCGCGCTGCCCCTCGGCCAGCCGCAGGGCGAGCGCGGCCTGCGAGGCGAAGGTGGCCGCCAGTTCCTTGGTGGCCTCGCTGAACGGGCGGGCGCCGCGGGCCCGCCAGACCACCAGGCCGCCCAGCACCTGGCCGGCGGCCACCATCGGCAGCGCCATGGAGGGGCCGTAGCGGCGGGCCAGGCGCATCACCAGCGCCGGGTCCTGGGAGAGGTCATCGATGAAGATGCTCTCGCCGTCCCGCAGCCGGGCCGCGTACCCGGTGCCGGGGACCAGCTCGCCCCGCACGTACTCGGCCTGCTCACCCGAGGCGTGCGAGACCCGCAGGTTGCCGTCCCCGGTGGGCAGCATGATCATCCCGAGCTCGGCGTCGGCCAGCTCCCGCACCCGCTCGGCGGCCACCGCGAGCGCGTCGTGCGCGTTCTCGGTGGAGAGCAGCGCGGTGGTCACGGCCGCCGCGCCGGCGATCCAGCGCTCCCGGCGGCGGCCCTCCTCGTACAGCCGGGCGTTCTCGATCGCCACCCCGGCGGCGGCCGCCAGCGCGTGCACCACCTGCGCGTCCTCCGGGGTGAACCCGCCGCCACCGCGCTTCTCGGTCAGGTAGAGGTTGCCGAACACCTCCTCCCGCACCCGGATCGGCTCGCCCAGGAAGGAGCGCATCGGCGGGTGGTGCGAGGGGAAGCCGGCCGCCCGCGGATCACTGGACAGGTCGTCCAGTTGCAAGGGCTCGGGGTGCTCGATCAGCACCCCGAGGACGCCGCGCCCGGCCGGCAGATCGCCGATCTCGGCGGCGGTCGCCTCGTCGATCCCGACGTGGATGAAGTCGCTCAGCCCGTGCCCGCCCGGCGAGATCACCCCGAGCGCCGCGTACTTGGCGTCGACCAGTTCGGCGGCCCCGGAGGCGATCCGCTCCAGGGTCGCGTGCAGGTCCAGCCCCGCCCCGACCGAGACCACCGCCTCCAGCAGCCGCTGCATCCGGTCGGTCACCGCGGCGGCGGACTGCAAGCGCTCGGAGACCTCGGTCACCAGCGTGTCGAGGCCCAGCGAGGAGATCTCCGGCACCCGGTGCGGGGCGGGCTGCGGATCGGGCCGCGAGTCGTCGGGCGCGGGGGTGGTCGCCATGCCCCCGACCATAGGCGCTGGGCGAGCCGATCACCCGGTAGGACGCACCGCGTCAGTCGCCGCCGCCCCCTTCGCCGCCTTCACCCCCGCCGTCGCCCCCGCCACCCTCGCCCCCACCGCTCCCGCCGGCCCCACCACCGCCGCCGTCGACCCCGTCCGGCCCGTTGTCCGAGTCGCTCTTCTTGCACCCCGCCAGCAGCGGCACCCCCAGCAGCACCCCCACTCCCGCCGCCAGCAGGAACCGCCTTCTGCTCCCGTCCCACTCCGCCATCGGGTCCACCCCCTGGTCGCCCATCTCGGAGCACCAGGATGACACCACTCAACCTTCAAAGGAAGAGCACGAGTTATTCACATTCCACGAGTCCGCCGCCGGCCCGCAGCGCTCGAAGCCGACACCCGGCCCTACGCTCCCGCCCCCACCAGCCGTTCCCCCGCCGCCTCCAGCTCCCACAGGGCCCGCAGGCGCCCGCCCTCGCGGGTCACCAGCTCGCCCCACGCGCCCCGCTCCGCCACGACGCCGCCGTCCAGGACGAGGATCTCGTCGATGCCCGCCTGCTCGAGTCCCGCCAGGCGGTGGGTGATCAGCAGGGTGGCGCGGTCCTCGGTGGCGGTGAGCAGGTCGGCCGTCAGGGCATCCGCGGTCGGCAGGTCGAGGTGTTCGGCGGGCTCGTCGAGGATCAGCAGCGGGAAGTCGGCGAGCAACGCCCGGGCCAGCGCGAGCCGTTGGCGCTGGCCGCCCGACAGGCGGGCGCCGTGTTCGCCGACCATGGTGTCCAGGCCGTCCGGCAGGGTGTCGACCCAGTCCAGCAGCCGGGCCGCGGACAGCGCGGCGCGCAGGTCGGCGTCGGCGGCGGACGGCCGGGCCAGGCGCAGGTTCTCGCGCAGGGAGCTGTCGAAGACGTGCGCGTCCTGGGCGCAGAGGCCCACCAGCGCCCGCACCGCGTCGCCGTCCAGCGCGCGACTGTCCACAGCCTGTGGAGAACCGGCGCCCAGCACCACGGACCCGTCCTGCTGGTCGAGCAGTCGCAGCAGCACCTGGGCCAGCGTGGTCTTGCCGGAGCCGGACGGGCCGACCACCGCGATCCGCTTCCCGGCGGCGAGGTCGAGGTCCACGCCGTCCAGCGCCAGGCCCTGCTGCCCGGGCCAGCTCGCCCGCAGGCCGCGCACCGCCAGCGGGAAGGGGTCCGCGGGGGCGGCAGCGGGCGCCGCCGGCTCGGCCACCGGGTCCGGGGTGTCCACCACCTCGACCAACCGAGCGGCCGCGGCCCGGCTGCGCTCGCGGATCTGCACCGCGCTCGGCAGCCCGGCCACCGCCTCGAAGGCGGCCAGCGGGGTGAGGATCACCACCGCCAGGCTGAGCCCGTTGAGTTCACCGGACCGCACCCCGGCCACCCCGACCAGCGCGCAGACGGCCACCGTGAGGCCGGTGAGCAGCGTGGTCAGGCCGGCGCCGAGGGCGGTGGTGGCGGCCGAGCGGGCGGCCAGCGCGGTCAGCCTGGCGTCGGCCGCCCGCAGCACGCCGAGCCGGGCCGGCAGTGCGCCGGCCGCGGTCAGCTCGGCGACCCCGGTGCAGGTGTCCACCACGGCGGTGGCCAACTCGCCACGTGCGGGCGCCTGTTGCCGCTCGGTCCGGCCTGCCAGCCGGGCCGCCAGCAGCGGCACCACCGCGCCCGCCAGCAGCAGGCCGACGCCCAGGGCCACCCCGGCGGCCGGCAGCAGCAGCCCGAGGCCGACGGCGGCGGCCAGTGAGACGGTCACCGCGACCGCGACCGGCAACCGCCAGCGCAGGTACCAGTCCTGCACCGCGTCCACGTCCGCGACCAGCCGGGAGAGCAGGTCGCCGCGCCGGAAGGCGGGCAGCGCGGCCGGCGCCAGCCGCTCCAACCGGCGGTAGACGGTGACCCGCAGGCTGCCCAGGATGCGCAGCACGGCGTCGTGCGAGACCAGCCGCTCGCAGTAGCGGAAGAAGCTGCGGCCGACCCCGAAGGCGCGCACCGAGGTGACCGCCATCATCAGGTAGAGCACCGGGGGCTGTTGGGCGGCCTTGGAGATCAGCCAGCCGGAGGTGGCCAGCAGCGCCACCGCGCAGCCCAGCGCCAGGCTGCCGAGCAGCACCGCGAGCGCGAACCGGCGCCGGGCGCGCCCGGTCTCGGCGGCGGCGAGGAGCGCGGAGATGCGGCGGAGCGGCGGAAGGGCGGGAAGGGACGGAGAAGCAGCGGCGGGCAGGGCCGGCAGGGGAACGGGCGAAGGCGCCGCCTCCGCAGGCGGGGCCGACGGCAGCACGCCGCCCGCAGCCGCCACCCGAGCAGCGCCCCCCGGCGCCGCCAGCTCCACCCGGGCATCCGCCACCGCCAGCAGCGCCGGCCGGTGCGCCACCAGCAGCACGGTGCGCGCGGGGTCGGCCGCCAACTCGCCCACCGCCGCCACGATCGCCGCCTCGCTGGCCGCGTCCAGGTTGGCGGTCGGCTCGTCCAGCAGCACCAGCGGACGCTCCGTCAGCAGCGCCCGGGCCAGCGCCAGCCGCTGCCGCTGCCCGGCGGACAGGCCCGCGCCGCCCTCGCCCAGCCGGGTCGCCAGCCCCCGCGGCAGCCGCTCGACGAAGTCCAGTGCGTGCGCGGCGGCCAGCGCGGCACGCAGCTGCGCCTCGGACGCCTCCGGCCGGGCCAGCCGGACGTTCTCCGCCACCGTGCCGGCGAACAGGTAGGGGCGCTGCGGCACCCAGGCGAGCTGGGCCCGCCAGGAGTCGGGGTCCAGCTCGGCCAGCGGGTACGAGCGGCCGTCGGCGGCCGTCACCGTGACCTCCCCGGCGTCCGGCCGGACGAAGCCCAGCAGCACGCCGAGCAGGGTGCTCTTGCCGGCGCCGCTCGGCCCGGTGAGCGCGGTGGTGCTGCCGGGGGCGAGCTCCACCGCGGCGCCGTCGAGCGCGGGAACGGTGCGGCCGGGGTACCCGACGGTCAGCGGACCGACCGTCACCGTGGCACCGGCCAGCGGCGGGGCGGGCCGGGTGCCGGCCGCCGGGAGCGGGGTCTCCAGCACCGCGAAGACCTCGGCGGCGGCCGCCAGGCCCTCGGCGCTGGCGTGGTAGTGCGCGCCGACCTGGCGCAGCGGGAAGTACACCTCGGGGGCCAGCACCAGCACCAGCAGGCCGGTCTCCAGCCCGAGCGAGCCGTCCACCAGCCGGAAGCCGACGGAGACCGCGACCAGCGCCACCGAGATGGTGGCGATCAGTTCCAGCGCGAAGGAGGAGACGAAGGCGATCCGCAGCGTGCGCAGGGTCGCCCTGCGGTGCTCGTCGGTGATCTTCCGGATCGCCGCGGTCTGCGCCTTGGCCCGGTTGAACACCTTGAGCGTGGGCAGTCCGCCGACCACGTCCAGGAAGTGGTGCGAGAGCCGGGACAGCGCCCGCCACTGGCGGTCCATCCGGTCCTTGGTGGCCCAGCCGATCAGCACCATGAAGAGCGGGATCAGCGGCAGCGTCCCGGCGATGACCGCCGCGCTCTCCCAGTCCGCGCCGGTGATCCGGGCCAGCAGCACGGCGGGCACCACCACGGCGAGCGCGAGCTGCGGCAGGTAGCGGGCGAAGTAGTCGTCCAGCGCGTCGATCCCCCGGGTGGCCAGGGTGGTCAGCTCGCCGGTGCGGCGCCCGGCCAGGTAGCCGGGGCCGAGCGCGGTGGCGTGCGCCAGCAGCCGCCCGCGCAGCTGCGACTTGACCCGGGCCACCGAGCGGTGGGCGGCCAGTTCGGTGAGCCAGGCGACCAGCGCCCGGCCGGCCGCGGTGGCCGCCAGCAGCACCAGCGGGCCGGTCAGTTGGGCCACGCCCTGGCCGCGCTGGAAGCAGCGCACGGTGATCTCGGCGATCAGCGTGGCCTGGGCCAGCAGCAGCAGCGCGCCCACACCGCCGAGCAGCACCGTGCCGGCCAGGAAGGCCCGGGTGGTGCGGGCCTGGGCGAGCAGCCGCGGGTCGACGGGCTTCATCGCCGTCAGCCCTCCGCGCCGGCCGGGCGGTGGTCGCCGGCCGGCAGGTGCTCGCCGGCCGGGATGTGCTGGACGCCGATCCGCTTGCGGAACACCCAGTAGGTCCAGCCCTGGTAGAGCAGCACGATCGGGGTGAAGACCGCCGCGACCACGGTCATCAGCTTGAGCGTGTAGGGCGCGGAGGAGGCGTTGGCAACGGTCAGGCTCCAGTCCGGGTTGAGGGTGGAGGGCATCACGTTCGGGAAGAGCGCCAGGAAGAGCATCGAGACGACGGCCACCACGGTCAGCCCGGAGAGCGCGAAGGCCCAGCCCTCGCGGCCCAGCCGGACCGCGAACATCGCGCCGAGCAGCGCCGGCACCGCCACCACCAGGGCGCCCATGCTGCCGCCGGTGCCCCGGTCCACCTGGGTCCAGACCAGGAAGACCAGCGCCAGCACCGCGGTCACCAGCCCGAGTTGCAGCGCCAGGGCGCGCGCCCGCAGCCGGATCTCGCCGACCGTCTTGAGCGCGGCGAACAGTGCGCCGTGGAAGGTGAAGAGCACCAGGGTGGTCAGCCCGCCGAGCACCGCGTAGGGGTTGAGCAGGTCCAGGACGCTGCCGGTGTAGTTCTTCTGCTGGTCGATCGCCACGCCGTGCACCATGTTGGCGAAGGCCACGCCCCAGAGGAAGGCGGGCAGCAGCGAGGTCCAGAAGATCGCCTGCTCCCAGCCCCGCTGCCAGCGCTCCTCGCTGCGCTTGTGCCGGTACTCGAAGGCCACGCCGCGCACGATCAGGCAGACCAGGATCGCCAGCAGCGGCAGGTAGAAGCCGCTGAACAGCGTGGCGTACCAGTCCGGGAAGGCCGCGAAGGTGGCACCGCCCGCGGTGAGCAACCAGACCTCGTTGCCGTCCCAGACCGGGCCGATGGTGTTGATCAGGACCCGCCGCTCGGCCCGGTCCCGGGCCAGCAGCCTGGTGAGGATCCCGATGCCGAAGTCGAAGCCCTCCAGGAAGAAGTAGCCGATCCAGAGGACCGCGATCAGCACGAACCAGACGTCGTGGAGCTGCATCTCTCTTCTCTCCCCGGGCTCAGTAGGCGAAGGCCAGCGGGCGGTCGGCGTCCTCGTCGGCCGCCGGGCCGCGCAGCGTGGGGTCCTTGGCGGGCGGCTGTTCGGTCACGTCGGGTCCGGCCTTGGCGTACTTGGCGAGCAGGCGCACCTCGATCACCGCGA
This sequence comes from Kitasatospora sp. LaBMicrA B282, assembly GCF_050325825.1. Lineage (NCBI taxonomy): Bacteria > Bacillati > Actinomycetota > Actinomycetes > Kitasatosporales > Streptomycetaceae > Kitasatospora > Kitasatospora sp. LaBMicrA B282. Next base: position 16,969 of record NZ_JBNQTI010000107.1, on the reverse strand, counting down.
GCACCGCGTAGAGCGCGGTGAAGGTGCAAAAGGCGATCACCTGGGTGGTCACGCCGACGTTGGGGGAGACCGAGTCGGCGGTGGTCATCAGGCCGAAGACCGACCAGGGCTGACGGCCCATCTCGGTGAAGATCCAGCCGAAGCTGTTGGCGATCAGCGGGAAGCCCATGGTCAGGATGCCGATCCGCCAGCTCCACTTGGTCAGCTGCGGGCCGAGCTCGCGGCGCGGGGTGAGCATCAGGCGCGGCGGCTCGTCCTCGCCGGTGCGGAACTCGGGGGCCAGGAAGCGGTGCTTGCGGGTGGTCCAGAGTCCGATCAGACCCGCCACGAAGGAGGTCATGCCGAACCCGATCATCAGCCGGAAGCCCCAGTAGGTGACGAAGATGTTGGGGATGTAGTCGGTCGGCTTGCCGCCGTACTTGGCGGCCTCGGCCGCCGCGGTGTCGTTGATCCCGGGCACCGGGGAGCTGAAGTCGCTCTTGGCGAGGAAGGACAGTATCCCGGGGACCTCCAGCTCCACCGAGTTGTGGCCCTTCTCGACGTTGCCGATCGCGAAGATGGAGAACGGCGCGGGCGACTCGGTGTCCCAGAGCGCCTCGGCGGAGGCCATCTTCATCGGCTGCTGCTCGAACATCACCTTGGCCAGGGTGTCGCCGCTGATCGCGGTGCCCAGCCCGGCGACCACGGCCATCACCAGGCCGAGCCGCAGCGAGGTGCGCAGCGCCGCGGTCCTGCGCCGGTCGACCACCGCGCCTTCGGAGGATCCGGCTGCCCGCTTGGCCCGCCACAGGTGCCAGGAGGAGATGCCGACCATGAAGGCGGCGCCGGTCAGGAAGGCGGCGGTGAGGGTGTGGAAGACCACCACCAGGGTGGTGTCCTGGAACAGCACCTTGGTGATGTCGGTGAGCTGCGCCTTGTGGGTGACCGGGTCGATCGTGTACCCGGCCGGGTGCTGCATCCAGGAGTTGGCCGCCAGGATGAAGTAGCCGGAGAGCACGGTGCCGAGCGCCACCATCCAGATGCAGGCGCAGTGGATCTTCTTCGGCAGCTTGTCCCAGCCGAAGATCCACAGGCCGATGAAGGTGGACTCGAAGAAGAAGGCGATCAGCGCCTCCATCGCCAGCGGCGCGCCGAACACGTCCCCGACGAAGCGCGAGTAGTCGGACCAGTTCATCCCGAACTGGAACTCCTGGACGATCCCGGTCACCACGCCCATGGCGATGTTGATCAGGAAGAGCTTCCCCCAGAACTTGGTGGCGTGGAAGTACTTCTCCTTCCCCGTCCGCACCCAGGCCGTCTCCAGCCCGGCGACCGTGGCCGCCAGGCTGATGGTCAGCGGCACGAAGAGGAAGTGGTAGACGGTGGTGACCCCGAACTGCCACCGCGCGATGGTCTCGTGAGCGATCGCCAGTTGCACTTCGCCCTCTTCCCTTCCGTCCGGTCCGGCGTGGTCCGTCCGGCCCACACCGGCTTGATCGGGTTTGCCCCAGATCCTGCCTCACCCGACCGGCAAAACCGTCCTTTGCCCTCAAAGCACGCCAATCCCGGTCAAGCTTGCGAGCTTGTGAACGTGAACACGTTCACAAGCTCACCGTTGAGGACAGTATGCCGCACACCTGTCCGGTGCCGGACGCCGGGGGGTGGGGTGAACGCGGCCGCGCAGGAGTGAAGGGCGGGCGGAGCGCTTGTGAATGCGTGAAGGGCGTCAGGGATAAATAAGGCCAGGTCAGACCCGGCCGATCAGCCCACCGGGGTCGGCTACTCGCCGCTCGAACGGGGCAGGGTCAGGCGGAAGGTCGCACCCTGGCCCGGGACGGTGTCCAGGCCCAGGCTGCCGCCGTGGGCGCGGGCGAAGGCGGTGGCGATGGCCAGGCCGAGGCCGGCGCCGCCGCCCTCGTTGCGGCTGCGGGAGGCGTCGACGCGGTAGAAGCGCTCGAACACCCGGTCGGCCTGTTCGGTGGTCAGGCCCGGCCCGGAGTCGGCGACTTCGAGCACGCAGCCGTCCGGCCCCGCGCCCACGCCGATCCGCACCGCGGTGCCGCGCGGGGTGTGCTTGACCGCGTTGCCGACCAGGTTGGTGACCACCTGGCGCAGCCGCGCCTCGTCCCCGAGCACCGCGGCCGCGCCGGGCGAGCCGGTGCCGCCGGGGCCGGTGAGCGCCACCGGGCGGGTCGGGTCGAGCGCGGTGAGGTCGTGCAGCGCGTCGGCGGCCAGCGTGCGCAGGTCCATCGGGGCCAGGTCGAGCGGGCGCTCCTCGTCCATCCGGGCCAGCGTGAGCAGATCCTCCACCAGGCCGCCCATCCGGACCGCCTCGTTCTCGATCCGGTCCATGGTCCGCTTGACGTCGGCGTCCGAGCTCAGCGCGCCCATCCGGTAGAGCTCGGCGAAACCGCGGATGCCGGCCAGCGGGGTGCGCAGCTCGTGCGAGGCGTCCGCGACGAAGCGCCGCATCCTGGCCTCGGAGGCGGCCCGGGCGGCGAAGGCCGACTCGATCTGGTCGAGCATCCCGTTCAACGCCAGCGAGAGCCGGCCCACCTCGGTGCCGACCGGCAGCTCCGGCATCCGGTAGGAGAGCTCGCCGGCCGCGATCAGCTCGGTGCCCAGCTCGATCCGGCGCAGCGGTTTGAGCCCGGCCCGCACCGCGAAGGCGCCGAGCCCGGCGATCAGCACCAGGACCACGCCGCCGATCACCAGGAACTCGTGACCGAGCTTGATCACCGCCGCGTGCACGTCGTCCAGCGAGGAGGCGACCATCACGTAGGCCGAGGGGTTGGTGTCGTCGGCCGGCGGGTTGGCGTTCTCGATCGGCAGGATCAGCGCCCGCCACCGGGTGTCCTTGTTGCCGTTCAGCTCGAAGGGCCTGCCGAGGTGGTCGGTGACCACCGCCAGGGTGATCTCGGACTCGTCGAGCTCGGGGTCGCCAGCCGCGATCGGCTGGCGGTAGGTGTGCTTGACCTTGCCGGCGGCGGTGATCATCCGGATCTCGAACGGGCTGGGCAGGGCGGAGTTGCCCAGCCGCAGCTTGCCGTTGGCATCGGTGCCGGTCGGCTTGGGGAAGTCCGCCGAGTTGCCCGGGTACTGCCCGCTGTGCTCGCCGCCGCGCTGGGCGAGGTTGGCGCAGATCCGCTGCAGCTGCTGGTCGACCTGGCTGAGCAGCTGGCCGCGCACCATGCCCAGCACCACCGCGTCGCTGACCACCAGCCCGGTGAGCACCAGCACCACGGTGAGCGCCAGCAGCCGGGCGCGCAGCGAGAGCCGGCCGGTGCGGCGCAGGAAGCGCCCCGGCAGCAGGGCCCGCAGCACACGCCCGAGGGCGCGGCCCAGGGTGAGAGCGGCGCTCACCGCTCCGTCACGCAGCCGTCGCAGGCCCTGCACGTCTTCCTCGGTTTCCGGGTCCGTCAGTCCTGCGCCTGCTGCGGCGGCCGCCGCAGGGCGTAGCCGATGCCGCGCACGGTGTGGATCAGCTTGGGGCCGTGGTCCGGACCGGAGTCCAGCTTGCGGCGCAGGTAGGAGATGTAGGACTCGACGATGCTCAGGTCGCCGCCGAAGTCGTAGGCCCAGACGTGGTCCAGGATCTGCGCCTTGGAGACCACCCGGCCGACGTTGGCCATCAGGTAGTGCAGCAGCTTGAACTCGGTCGGCGAGAGCGAGATCGGCCGGCCGTCCCGGGTCACCTCGTGCGCCAGCGGGTCCAGGGTGAGGTCGGCGACGGTGAGCCGGCCGTCCTCGGCCGGGCCACCGGCCCGGCGCAGGATCGCCCGGATCCGGGCGATCAGCTCCTCCAGGCTGAACGGCTTGGTGACGTAGTCGTCGGCGCCGGAGGCCAGGCCGTGCACCTTGTCCTCGGTACCGTCCTTCGCGGTGAGGAAGAGCACCGGCAGGTGGTCGGCCGGGCGCGGGCGGCCGGGGCGGGCGGCCAGGCCGGCGGGGTTGGCGATCTGCTGGCGGCGGGTCTGCTCGCGCAGCCGCTCGACCACGGTGAAACCGTCCAGGTCGGGCAGCATCACGTCGAGCACCACCAGGTCGGGGCGCTCGACGGCGATCGCGGCCAGCGCCTCCTCGCCGGTGGCCGCCGACTCGACCCGGAAGCCGGAGAAGCGCAGCGAGGCGGAGAGCAGCTCGCGGATGTTCGGCTCGTCGTCGACCACCAGCAGGAAGGCCTCGCCGCCGGCCCGCGGCGCGAGGGCCGGCGCACCGGCGGCGAGCTGCGCCGAACCGCTCTGCGCGAAGCTGGTGGGCATCGTCCCTGTGGTCGCAGTCCCTGTGGTCACGGGGTCCGCCTCCCGGCTGCCTGGGCTTGTCGGCCGATCAGATGAATGGTTTCGGGACCTTACGCGGGTTTGATGAGAGTCGGATGAAACGCGCCGGATACTTCGAACCCGAAGGACCCGGCGCTTTCCGTACTCGTCAGTACGCTCAGCCCTGCTGGGCCAGCGCCTCCTCCGGGGTGGCCGGCGCGCCCGCCGCCCGGCCGCGGGCCTGGGCCCGGCGGGCGTAGGTCATGGTCCAGAAGACCAGCAGACCGGTGACCGCGTAGGGCAGGACGTTGTTCACCGAGACGGCCTGGCCGTCGCTGAGCGAGTAGACGCAGACCACCCGCACCGCCGCCTCGAGCAGGTAGCCGATGCCCCAGCCGATGGTGAGGTTGCGCTGCACGAGGCGGAAGCCCGGGTACTGCCACAGACCGTTCCACCAGGCGACCTGCTCCGGGGTGCCGTCGGTGGCGAACTTGCGGCCGAAGTAGAACATCAGCGGCCGGCTCATCAGCAGCGTGACCAGGCAGAGCACCCCGAAGAGGCCGGTGACCAGGGAGTCCTTGGCCAGCAGCAGCTTGGCGTCGTGCGGGCCGACCAGCGCGGCGACGCCGCTGAGCCCGATGAAGACCAGCGAGATGACGGCGAACTCGTCGGCCCGGCGGTGCCAGGCCAGGTAGATCGCGATGTCGAGCAGCGGACCGAGGCCGCCGGCCAGCACCGCCTGGAAGTCGGTGGCGCCGTGCGACTTCAGCTGGTTGTAGATCAGGATCGGCGCCATGACGTTCAGGCTGAGGCTGAGCACCCAACCGAGTGCGGCGGCCTTCCGCTTCCGGGCAGGGGCGGGCGGCGGAGTGGTACTGGACACGGTGAATCCCCCGGGCATGAGCAGCTGACGGCTCCCCGGCCGACGGCCGGGCCGCGGGTCATTGTCCCCGATCTACCGGGCGTTCGCCTACACCCGGAACCCATCGCGAGACCACTCGGACCCCGCCGGCGGTCGGTCAGCACACAAGCGGCCCGCCGGGTTTGGGCCCGACGAGCCGTTTGACGTGTCATCACACCGTGTGCGCCCCAACCGGGCGCGGGGCGCACGCCCGGCGGTCAGCCGCCGTTCGCGGTGCCGCCACCGCCCGAGCCGCCGGTGCCGCCACCCCCGCCGGCCGCGCCACCGCCGCCGAACCCGCCGCCACCGCCGCCACCACCGAAGCCACCGCCACCGCCGACCGCGCCGCCCTCGGTCAGCTGCGAGGCCTGGTAGCCGCCGGAGCCGTCCGGGGTGCCCACCACGGTCACGCTCTGCCCCGGCTGCAACTGGCCGACCTGGCCGTTCTGGGTCACCTGGACCTTGGTGTTGCCGTCCGTGGTCACCTTGACGATGTTGCCGCTGTTGTCGGTCAGGTAGACGGTGCTGCCGTCGACCATCTTGACCGTGCCGCGGGTGAAGCCGGCCGCGCCGCCGCCACCCGCACCGCCGCCACCGCCGGCCGCACCGCCACCACCGCCCCGGCCGCCGCGGGCCCCGGCGTTCTGGCCCGCCTTCTGGATCGCGGCGGTGATCGCCCGGCTCGCCGCCGTGCTGTTGTCGCCGTGGTTCTTCTGGTACCAGGCACCGCCCGCGAACGCCGAGGCGGCGATCACCCCGCCGGCCAGCAGCAGGGTGACCCAGGGCAGCTTGCGGCGCGGCGGCGCGGCCAGCTCCGCGGTGATGTCCCGGGCGTCCGGCGCGGTGGCCAGCAGCTCGGCGTGCGCCGCCGACTCGGCGGAGAGCGCGGCCCCGGCACCGGGGGCCGCCGCGGCGGCGGGCCGGGGAACGGCCGGCAGGCGCATGGTGTCGTCGGCCCGGACCAGGTCGCTGTTGTTGGTAGGCATGGGCTCTGACTGCTCCCGCTCGTCTCGCTCGGTGATCATGACTGATCCGTGGTCGTACCGGTGGCCATCGCGCGCCTCACTCGTGCCGCAGGGCGTCGATGGGGCGCAGCGAGGCGGCCCGGTTGGCCGGGTAGCTGCCGAAGAAGAGGCCGATCGCCACCGCGATCCCGAAGGCGCCGAACACCGAGGAGGGGATCACCACCGGCTTGATCCCGACCACGCTGAAGTGCGAGCCGAAGATCCCGACCGCCACCCCGAGGCCGGCGCCGAACACCGACAGCAAGGTCGACTCGGTGAGGAACTGCCCCAGGATCACCGCCTTCGGCGCGCCCAGCGCCTTGCGGATGCCGATCTCCCGGGTCCGCTCGGTCACCGTGACCAGCATGATGTTGGTGATCCCGATCCCGCCGACCAGCAGCGAGATCGCGGCCACCGCGCCGAGCAGCACGGTGAAGGTCTGGCTGGTGCTCTCCCGCGCGCTGAGCAGCGAGGTCTGGTTGCTGACCCGGAAGTCGAGCTTGGTCGGGTCGGTCAGCGAGTGGGTGCCCATCAGGATCTGGGTGATCTCGTTCTGCGCCTGCGTCGTGGTGTCGGCCGAGGTGGCCTGCACCAGGATCTGGTTGACCGAGCTGAAGCCGGTGAAGGCGTTCTGCACGGTCGGCAGCGGCGCGATGATCACGTCGTCCGGGTCGTTGAAGCCGGTGGCGCCCTTGGTCTGCAGCACGCCGACGATGGTCAGCGGGGTGCCGCCGAGGGTGATCTTCTTGCCCACCGGGTTCTCGGTGTCGAACAGCTGCTGCGCGGTGGTCGAGCCGATCACCGCGACCTTGGCGGAGTTGAGCACGTCGTCGGCGCTGAAGTAGTCGCCGGAGGCGACCTTCTGGTTGGCGGTCTCGAAGTAGGCCGGGTAGGTGCCGATCACCGAGCCGGGGGTGTACGAGACGTTGCCGTAGACGGCGGTCGCGCTGGTGGTGACCACCGGGGCGACCGACTTGATGTCCGGGGCCGCCGAGGGGTCGGCCAGCGCCCGGGCGTCGTCCACGGTGAGCTTCTTGACCGTGCCCGCGGTGCGGGCGCCGCCGCTGGTGCCGGAGGTGACGGTCAGCGAGTTGGTGCCGAGCGAGGTGATCGAGTTCTTCACCGCGGTCGACGAGCCGTTGCCGACCGCCAGCAGCAGGATCACCGAGGCGACGCCGATCAGCACGCCGAGCATGGTGAGCGCGGAGCGCACCTTGTTGGCGGCCAGGCCGGCGAGGGCGAAGCGGAGCATCTGCCAGAGGATCACGGCCGGCCCCCGATCAGCGCGGCCGTGCCGGCCGACGGCTGCCCGCCCGGCTGCGCGGCGAGTTGCCGGGCCAGCACCGGCGGCGGGCCGGCCACCGGGCCCTGCCGGACGTCGGAGGTGATCTGACCGTCCACCAGGCGGATGACCCGCTTGGCGTGTTGGGCCACCTCGTCCTCGTGGGTGATCAGCACGACCGTGCGGCCGGTCGCGTTCAGTCCGTCGATGATCGCCAGTACCTCTTCGGTGGAGCGGCTGTCCAGGTTGCCGGTCGGCTCGTCGGCGAGCAGCATGGCCGGCGCGGTGACCAGCGCGCGGGCCACCGCCACGCGCTGCTGCTGGCCGCCGGAGAGCTCGTTGGGCTTGTGGTCGGCCCGCCCGGACAGGCCCACCAGGGCCAGCGCCGCCAGCGCGCGCCGGCGCCGCTCGGCGGCCCGCACCCCCGCGTAGGCGAGCGGCAGTTCCACCTGGGCCAGCGCGGTGGTGCGCGGCACCAGGTTGAACGACTGGAAGATGAAGCCGATCTTGCGGTTGCGGACCAGCGAGAGCTGCTGCTCGTCCAGGTGGCCGACGTCGATCCCGTCCAGCAGGTAGCGGCCGGAGGTCGGGACGTCCAGGCAGCCGAGGATGTTCATCAGGGTCGACTTGCCGGAACCGGAGCTGCCCATCACGGCGACGAAGTCGCCCTGCTCGATGTCCAGGCCGACGCCCTGCGGCTCACCGGTCTGCGGGTCGTCGGGGCCGCGCAGCGCGTGCACCACCGCGTCCCCGTGACCGTAGGACTTGCGCAGCCGGCGGACCTGGATGACCGGCGGCGGCAGCTGGGCGGCCGCCGCCTGGTCCGCGGCCCCGGCGCCGTGGGGCGCTGCGGCACCGCGGCGGCGGGCACGGGCACGGAGCGCCATCAGGCACCACCCTTGGCGCCGCCGCCACCGCCGCCGCCGAAGCTGCCGCCACCGCCGCCGAGGCCCCCGCCACCGCCGGCCCCGCCGCGACCACCGCCACCGCCGAAGCCGCCGGGGAAGGAGCCGCTCGGGAAGCCGTTGCTGCCGCCGCCGCTGGCCGAGATCAACTGGACCTTGTCGCCCTCGTTGAGGCCGGAGACCACCTGCACGGTGCTGTCGCCGACCACGCCGACCGTGACGCTGACCCGGGAGGTGGTGCCGTTCGCCGCCACCACGGTCGCGGTGCGGCTGCTGCCGGTGCCGGAGAGCGCCGCCGCGGGGACCGAGAGGGCGTTGTCCGCCTCGCCGGTGACCACCGAGACGGTCGCGCTCATCCCGGTGCGCAGCTGGCTGACGTCGCCGGTCAGCTGCAGGGTGGCCGCGTACTGCACCGCGCCGCCGCTCGCGCCGGAGCTGGAACCGCTCGACACCGGCAGCGAACTCACCGACAGCACCGAGGCGTTGAAGCTGCTGGAGGACTGCGCGTTGAGCGTGACGGTGGCCCCCTCGCCCTTCTTCAGCTTGAGCGAGTCCAGCTCGGAGAAGTCCGCGGTGACCTGCATGCCGGTCGGGTTGGTGATCACGATGAAGCCCGACGGGGTGCTGGACGTCGAGGAGCTCGACTTTCCGCTGCTCGAGCTGCCGCCGCCGGAGCCCGCCGAGCTCGCGTCGCCACCGGTGCCGGAGACGGTGTCGCCGACCTTGTTGGAGATCGAGGCGACGGTGCCGCCGACCGAGGCGGTCAGCGTGGTGCCGGCGAGCGCGGTCTGCGCGTTGGTGACGTTGGTCTGCGCGGTGGCGACCTGCTGCTGGGCCTGGGTCACCTGCTGCTGGGCCTGGGCGACCGCGGCCGGGTCCACCGTGGTGGTGGTGATGGTGGTGGTCTGCGGGGCGGGGACGGCACCGCCGGTGCCGCCTGACCCACCGGTACCGCCTGACCCACCGGTGCTGCCGGACCCGCCGGACCCGCCCGTGCCGGAGCCGCCGGTGCTGCCGCCGCTGCCGGAGCCCGCACCCGTGCTGCCGCTGGTGCCGCTGCCGCCGCCCCGGCCGCCGGTGGTGGGCGAGGGCGAGGCGCTCGCGGTGGTACCGGCCGACGGGCTCGGCGAGGTGAACGAGGCCTGCACCGCGCCGGAGCCGCTGACCGGCTCCGTCTTGGTCGTGGTGGTCCCCGCCTGAGCCTTGGTCAGGTTGGCCTGCGCCGTGGTCAGCCCCGCCTGCGCCTCGGCCAGCGACCCGTTGGCCGCGTCCAGCGCCTGCTGGGCGGCCGTGGTGTCGACCGTGGCCAGCACCTCGCCCGCGGTCACCGTGTCGCCGACCGAGACCTTGACCGCGGTCAGCTTGCCGCCGGTGACGAAGTTCTCCGCGGCGTCGGTGGGCGACGCCAGGCTGCCGGAACCGGACACCGTGGCCAGGACCGTCCCCTTGGTCACGGTGGCGGTCCGGGTCGCCGGCTTGCCGGCCGCCGAACTGCTGGTGCTGTTCACGGTGGTGTAGGCCAGCGCGCCCCCCGCGAGGAGGGCCACGCCGAGCACTGAGTTGAGGATGACGGCGCCACGCCGTCGCGGGAGGACCTTCATAGCGCACAAGAGTCGCCCGGTGCTCTTGCGATGTTCTGGGCGCCACCTGGGAGCGGGCTGAGCCGGGTGGGCGACGCAGACCCGGGCGAACCGGACAGAACGGCGGCCGATCGGTCCCGTTCAAAACCCCCGATCACGCAACTCCCAGGATGTTCCCAGCCACCTGGGGCGCGGCCTTCACGACGGCCCCTGGTAGGGCCCGGCCGGACCCGCGCGGGCTACGCGTCGCCGCCGAAGGCCCGCAGCTCCTCGACCGACCAGCTCAACCGCCCGGTGCGCAGGTCCTCGACCACCGCGCGCAGCCAGCGCGCCTCCGCCTCGGTGACCGCGTGCAGGTACTCGGTCTCCAGCAGCGCGATCCGGGCCAGCCCGTCCGCCCGCTCCTCGGTCAGCTCGGCGGCCAGCGCGGCCAGCTTCTCCTCGACCACGGCCAGCCGCCGCCCCAGCGCCTCCGCGATCTCCGCCCGCTCCAGCATCAGCACGTGCGAGAGCGCCGCCGGGAACTGCGGGAACTCCTGCTTCGGCACCGCGAGCATCTCGACCAGCCACTCCCGCGCGGTGGCCCGCCCGGCGTCGGTGACCTCGTAGACGGTGCGCTCCGGGTAGGCCTGGTCCCGCCCGGTCTCCCGGACGGCGACCAGCCCGGCCTCCTGGAGCCGGTCGATGGTCCGGTACAGGCTCGCCCGCTGGCCCACGTTGACCACCTGGTCCTTGCCCCACTCCTTGATCAGCCGCTGCAGGCCGTACGGGTGCAGCGGCTTGTAGTGGAGCAGGGACAGCACGGTCAGGGCGAGGGGGGAACTGCGGTGGGTGCTCATGCCCTCGATCGTATCCTCAGCCGAACTAGTTGACCAGAAACTAGTTTCAGTGCAACTATCGATGAGCAGCGCCGACACCACGCCGGCAGCACTGCGCAGACACGGGAGTGAACTGGAATGAGCACCACGAAGACCCGCACCGCCCTGGTCATCGGCGGCGGCATCGCCGGCCCGGTCACCGCGATGGCGCTGCAGCGGGCCGGCATCGAGGCGACCGTCCACGAGGCCCACGCCGGGACCGCCTTCGACACCGGCGCCGGGCTGAGCCTGGCCCCCAACGGGATGGACGCCCTGCAGTCGGTCGGCCTGCTCGACCTGGTCCGGCCGCTGGGCGTGCCGATGACCGGCATCGTCATGCAGGACTGGGCCGGCAAGCGGCTCGGCGAGTTCGGCAACCCGCCCGGGGTGGCGCCCATGCAGCTGGTCTGGCGCACCGACCTCTACCGGGTGCTCTACCAGGAGGCCGCCCGCCGCGGCATCCGGATCGAGCACGGCAAGCGGCTCACCGGCGTCGAGGAGGACGCCACGGGGGTCACCGCGCACTTCGCCGACGGCAGCTCGGCCCGCGCCGACGTGCTGATCGGCGCGGACGGCATCCGCTCCACCGTGCGCGAGCTGATCGACCCGGCCGCCCCCGGCCCGCAGTACGCCGGGTTGATCAGCTTCGGCGCCCGGGTGCCCGACTGCGGCCTGCCGAGCACCGCCGGGAAGATGAACATGAGCTTCGGCAAGCGCGGCTTCTTCGGCTACCAGGTCTTCGACGACGGCTCGGCGCTCTGGTTCGTCAACCTGCCGCAGCCCACCCCGATGACCGCCGCCGAGGTCCGGGCGACCCCCTCCACCGAGTGGCTGCCCCGGCTGCGGGCGGCCTTCGACGCGGACCGCACCCCGGCCGCGCGGCTGATCGGGGCCAGCGACCCGGCCGCGCTGATGATCGTCGGCCCGATGGAGAACATGCCGCGGGTCCCGGTCTGGAGCCGGGGCCGGCTGGTGCTGACCGGGGACGCCGCGCACGCGCCCTCCTCCAGCTCGGGCCAGGGCGCCTCGCTGGCCATCGAGAGCGCGATCCAGCTGGCCCGCTGCCTGCGCGACCTGCCGCACGAGGAGGCGTTCGCCGCCTACGAGGCGGAGCGCCGGCCCCGGGTGGAGCGGGTGATCAGGGAGACCACCCGCAAGAACGGCGCCAAGGCCGCCGGGCCGGTCGGCCGGGTGGTCAACGCCTGGGCGCTGCGGGTGTTCTCCCGGCTGGTCAAGCCGGAGAAGATGGCCTGGATGTTCGACTACCCGATCGACTGGGCGGCCCCGGTCACCGGCGCCCGACCGGCACCCGGGGCCGGCCCGGTCACTCGTTCCGCGCCGTCTCCGGCCCGGTGATCCGGCGCAGCAGCGGCAGGGTGGCGGCGATCACCCCGAGCGAGGCGACCAGCCCGAGCGCCACCATCAGGTAGTAGCCGCCGCTCACCGCGTGCAGCGAGTAGTCGAGCTGCGCCTTCAGGAAGAGGTCCGCGGCGACGAAGCCCACCCCGATCGCCACCGCCGAGACCACCAGCAGCGGCAGCGCGCTCTCCAGCAGCACCACCCGGCGCAGCACCGCCAGCTTGGCCCCGGTCAGCCGCAGCAGGCTGAACGGCCGCTTGCGGTCGGTCAGTCCGCCGGCCACGCTGACCGCCAGGCTGCACCCGGCGATCGGCAGGCTGACCCCGATCACCACGTCGGACAGCTGCTGGTAGCCGTCGAGCATCGTCGACCGTACCGCCCGGTCCTCGCCGATCGTGTAGGGCGCGGGGTGGTCGGGGTAGGTCGTCGCCAGCAGGGTCCTGGTCTGTTCCTCGGCGGTCTGCGACCCGTCGGTGGTCACCACCACCGACTCGACCGGCAGATTCGCCAGTTGAGCGGCGGACTGCCGGTCCGTCGGCCAGGTGGTGGGCCAGGCCTGGTCGGTGAGCCCGATCGCGTCGAAGAAGGGGGTCACCGTCACCGCGGTGGCGCCGGCCGGGCAGCCGCCGAAGTACGTGGTGCTCGCGAGCTGGTCGCAGGCGACCACGGCGCCCTGCCGCGGGGGCGGCACCGGCAGACCGGCCGGCACCTGCGGGGTCCCGGAGAGCGGGTCGACCTGCCCGGCCGGCGCGGAGTGCAGCACCGCCACCCCCTGGACACCCGGGATCTCCCGCAGCTTCGCCAGCACCGGGTCCGGCAGCGGACCGGCCAGGGCGCGCAGTTGCCCGTCCCTGCCCCAGCCGTCGCTGAGGTCGTCCAGCACGGTGGCCCGCAGACCCGGGCTCCCGCTGGGCAGGCCGCGCTCGTCGGCCATCGCGGTCATCACCCCGACCCCGCAGGTGGTGACGCACAGGGCCAGCACCAGCCCGCTGACCGCGCGGAACCCGGCCCGCGGGTCGTCCGCCAGCCGCCGCCCGGCCATCAGCACGGCCGGGCTGTCGGTGCGCCGGGCCATCAGCCGGGCGCCGACCATGGTCAGCCAGGGTCCGGCGATCACCAGGCCGACCACGATCAGCGTGATCCCCGGCAGGTAGGCGAGCAGTTGGCCGTTGGTGGTCGGCGGGCGGCGGCCGACGAACCAGGAGAGCTCGGCCACGCCCAGCAGCAGCGGGAGCACCCGGTACCAACGCGGCGGCTTCGGGGTGGTCCGCCGGGTCACCCCGAGCGGGGAGATCTGCACCCGGCGCAGCGCGAGGCGGGCCGAGACCGCTCCCGCGAGCGGCACCCCGAGGGCCACCACCAGCACCTGGAGCCGGCTCAGCGACAGGTCGCTCTCGAAGAACAGGTACCGGGTGAAGTCGACCCCGGCCACCGCCGGCCGGAGCAGCAGGAAGACCGCGAAGCCCAACGCGGTGCCGAGCACCGACCCGACGCCCGACTCGACCGCCGAGATCACCGAGATCTGCCGCGGCGTGGCCCCGACCAGCCGCATCGCCGCGAACCGCTGCTCCCGGCGGGTGGCGGCCAGCCGGGTCGCGGTGCTGATCAGGATCAGCACCGGCAGGATCAGCGCCAGCGCCACCACCGAGAGCGTCAGCTTCATGCCGTTGGGGTTCGCCGTGCCGATCTCGCAGTCACCGCAGTCGCCCGGCCGGGTGGTCAGGATCGAGCTGACCTCGTGCGCGCTCGGGGCGCCGGCCAGCTGGTCCGGGGTGTGGCCGACCACGATCACCAGCGTGCCCGGGCCCGGCAGCGCCGCGTTGCCGATGGTGCCGACCTGGTGGCCCGGGAAGCGGTCGCCCAACTGGTCGGCCGGGGTGGCGGCGAGCAGCTTGGCCATGGCCGGCGAGGCGTAGTACTCGCCGGGGCCCGGCAGCTGCGGGATGCCGGGCGGGACCGGGGAGTTCGGGCCGGTGGCGGCGAGGTCGACCCGGGCGATCTGCGTCCCCTGGAAGGTGTCCCGCCGGACCTCCCACCAGAGCGGGTCGTGCACCGACACCGCGGCCTGCGGCGGGCTGCTGTGCACCAGACCGGTGTTGAGCCAGGCGAAGCGGCCGTTCTGGGTGGTCACCGCGTTCAGCGCCGCGAGAATGCCGAGCAGCATCCCGACCCCGAGCGCGGTGGCCGTGGTGACCACAGCGAGCCTGGCGACCGCCTCCCGACCGGTCGCCAGGGTCAGCCGCAGGCCGAGCCGGACCAGCGCCAGGCTCGACCCCGGGGTGCCGACCCGTACCTTGCCGGTCCGTCCCGGTTCGGTGCCGCTCACGACGCCAGCCGCTCGACCGAGAGCTGGGTGACCCGGCCGTCGCGCACCACGACCTCGCGGTCCGCGCAGGCCGCCACCCGCGGCTCGTGGGTCACCAGCACCACCGTGGTGCCGTGCTCCCGGGCGGTGTCCACCATCAGGTCCATCACCTGCTCGCCGGTCATCGAGTCGAGCGAACCGGTCGGCTCGTCGGCGAAGAGCACGTCCGGCTCGATCACCAGCGCACGGGCCAGCGCCACCCGCTGCGCCTGGCCGCCCGACAGCTCGCCCGAGCGGTGGTCGCCCAGGCCGTCCAGGCCGAGCCGGTCCAGCCAGCCGCGGGCCGCGGCCAGCGCGGCCGCCCGCTTGCGGCCGCCCAGCAGCAGCGGCAGCGCGACGTTCTCCTCGGCGGTCAACTCGGGCACCAGCTGGCCGAACTGGAAGACGAAGCCGAACCGCTCGCGGCGCAGCGCGCTGCGCTCGGCCTCGCGCAGGGTGTCGATCCGGGTGCCCTCCAGGCGGACCTCGCCGGACTGCGGGGTGAGGATCCCGGCCAGGCAGTGCAGCAGGGTGGACTTGCCGGAGCCGCTGGGGCCCATGATGGCCAGGATCTCGCCGCGGGTCACCGACAGGCTCGCGCCGCGCAGCGCGGGCGTCGGCCCGAAGGAGAGCTCCAGGTCGCGGGCCTCGATCATGACCTCGGGTGCGGTGCTCATGCCTTGACCTCCGCGGCGAGTGCGTCCAGCCGGGCCGCGGTCTGGTCGATCCAGCGCAGGTCGGCCTCCAGGTGGAAGAGCCCGTGGTCGGCGAGCAGCCGGTCCACCAGCGACCCGCTGCGGCGCACCTCGGTCAGCTCGCGCATCCGCTGCAGGTGGGCGGCGCGCTGCAGGTCCAGGTAGCCGGCGGCGTCCCGCTCCAGCAGCAGGGCCAGCACCACCTTGGTGAACAGCACGGTCTGCAGGTGCGGTTCGGGCTCGGCGGGGGTCTGCAGCCAGTCGCCCAGCTCGGTCGCGCCGAGGTCGGTGATCACGTACCGCTTCCGGTCCGGCCCGGTGCCCGGCTCGACCTCCCCCATCACCACCTTCCCGTCCCGGGCCAGCCGGCTGAGGGTCGAGTACACCTGGCCGGGCGGCAGCGGCTTGCCCCGGCCGAAGTAGGCGTCGTAGTCGCGTTTGAGGTCGTAGCCGTGACTCGGCTCGCGTCCGAGCAGCCCGAGGAGGGCGAGGGGAACGGTCATATCCCAGTATCTACACTCGGTATCTAGTGGGCGTCAACACTGAGTACCTACTCACGTTCCGTAGCCATCGCCGGTACTGCGGTGCGATGATGACACCGCATCAGTCAGGACTGACCCCGCCTCAGGAGCCCGCCGTGACCGCACGCGTCCGCAGCATCACCTTCGACTGCGTCGACCCCGCCGCCCTGGCCGCCTTCTGGGCCGCCGTCACCGGTCGTACCGTGGTCGACGACGGCACCGCGGCGGAGCCCGAGTACCTGCTCGCCGATCCCGCCGACCCACTGCAGCCCAACCTGCTCTTCCTCCCGGTCCCCGAGGGCAAGGCGGTGAAGAACCGCCTCCACCTCGACCTCCAGCCCACCGACCACCCCCGCGAGACCGAGGTCGACCGCCTGCTCTCTCTCGGCGCGACCCTGCTCGCCGACCACCGCACCGCGGACGGCACCGGCTGGGCGGTCCTGGCCGACCCCGAGGGCAACGAGTTCTGCGTGGAGAGGAGCGCCGAGGAGCGCGCGACGACGGGCGGGTGAGAGTCACCGACCAGCGCTGATGCGCCATCCGCACCGGCCGACCGCCTCGCGGCCGACCACACGACGCTTGGTTACAGCGGGATGATCCGGGTCAGCCGGACGACGTGGTGATCGGTGTCGATGACGTACTCGACCAAGCCACGCCCGTGCGGAACGGGGAGCCGACGCCAGTCGCCGGCGCTGTCGCGCGCGGTGCTGTCCGGCAACCACGGATCCTCGGCGATGGCGACGGTCAGCGCGACGATCGCGGAGAACAGCTCGACGGAGAGCTTCGGGTCGGCAAGGGCGTCCTGAACGGCCTCGGACGGTTCGACCGGCCACAGGTCCTCCGGCTCCAGGTCACTCACCCGGCAGTTCCCCGCCCCGCTCGCGGCGAAGCCGCACCACGTCCGCCATGGTGACGGTGGGCAAGGTCCCGGCACGGGCGGCGGAGACGATCCGGTCCTGCTCCGGGTCGGCGTCGAGCTCAGCCTCGCACCACCACCGGTTCAGCAGTTCCTGGACGCGGTCGATCGGCGCCTGACCGAGCTCGCGGTAGAACGCCATCCGCCGGGCACCGTTCAGGACTCCGGCGATCCCGTCGGCCGTGCGCGGCACACGCGGCTGCTGCTCGGGGTGGCTCACGGGCTGGACGCTCATCGGAATCCTCCTGCTCCTCGACACAACGGTAGCGGCTGCTGCCGCGGACACGGGCGGGAGGAAGTCCGGCGGGGTTCGGGGTGCGTTCGGCTGACGGCGCGGGCCCCGGTGCGGAGAGTCCGCACCGGGGCC